>VBHV01000639.1:0-6484 GCA_005881995.1 Chloroflexota bacterium
CACGCACACGCGCGTTAATCATACGGTTGACGGCATTCATGCCACCACCGCCAACGCCCGCGACGACAATATCTACATGGTTTGGCGCCTGATCATAATAGTCATAGGGATTGGGGGAAGCGTAGGCATCATCTTCTGTATCGCGCTGATCCCAATCAGATCGCTCTCGCCCGCTGTTCTCATCATTCCGCATCACATGCTCATCCTCCACCTCGTGCCGAAGAACGGCCCACTGATCTTCCTGTTCTGGCTGCGCATTCGAAGAATCGGGTGTCATCCCTTTTCCAGGATTGTGGGGATAGTTGCGTTTGTTTGCATCTTGATGAAACTGTGGCTGCATATGATCCCCTGTTCTTCTCGCTCTGCTCATACGATACGCGCTTGTTCCGCACTGCTGTTGAGAGCAAGTATAGCACATTCCTGGATGGCATCCTACCCGCATTGTAACAATAATGTCAAGTATATACCAACTCGATTGCCTGAAAGCAGATAGAACGCAGTTCACCTGGCTGATGGCAGTCGGAATAAAGAGAATTGTGCGTGTAACAGCGCGTACAAATTACATAGTACTTATGATTATAGCGGGTAGAGACCAGGTTGTGTATTGTGGGAGGCGAATTTGACGGCCAGGGCGACCGGGATGGACGCGCCGCATGAACAACGGCCAGGGCGATATTGACCCCGCCAGCCACGTCATAGATATAGGCGACTGGGATGGACGCGCCGCACGAACAACGGCCAGGGCGACCGGGATGGATGCACCGCACGAACAACGGCCAGGGCGACCGCGAGGGTCGCCCGTACAATACCTGTAGACGTACGGGCGACCCTCGCGGTCGCCCTGGCCTGGACACACTCTATTAGCGATTACTCTTTTTTCAATGAGATGCCGGAGTTCTGTTTGGCTGCTTTCTTCTCTTTCAGCATCTCCTTCTTCTGTTTATTGGATTTCGGGGGACTTTTTTGCGCTTTCTTCTGTTCTTTGTTTGCCATGATAAGCTCCTTTCCATACGTAACGGAGATCAAGACTGACACAACGTTGACGTTGCTACGTGTATTGTACCAAATCCAGTGTCAATGTGGAAGCTATCCCTCAAGGTTCAGGTGGAGTATCAGTCCATTTGTCTACGCCGGTCAGAGGCTTATAGGACTCGAAGCGATCTAGCAGGGCGGACGGCGTAGATTCACGGAGAATGATGTCGATATGACGAGGTGGAATGAAACATTCCGTCGAGGCATGCGTGATGAGCGCCAGCAAGGGTGTAAAATAGCCTGCGACATCAAGCAGCCCGACCGGCTTGCTGTGCAGCCCAAGTTGCGCCCACGTGGTGATCTCGAAGAGTTCGTCGAACGTTCCAAAGCCGCCGGGCAGCGCAATAAATCCATCTGCAAGGTCGGCCATTAGTGCTTTACGCTCGTGCATGCTGCCTACCTCGTGCAACTGGGTGAGGCCACTATGCGGAAACTCCCGCTTGAACAAGCCGCGCGGTATGACGCCGATGACTTCCCCTCCACGAGCCAGAACGCTATCGGCGATCACCCCCATCAGTCCCACGCTGGCCCCTCCGTAGACGAGTCCAAGCCCGCGGGCCACAAGCTCCTGGCCCAGCGCCTGTGCTGCCTGCCGGTATTCGGGACGATTGCCGTAGTTTGAGCCTGCGAAGACGCAGATGTGTTGCATGTGAGTGTTCCTCCTGATGATATATATAACATATGTGTATAGCGATAATAATGTTGTAGACCGAGTAAGAAATAAGGAAAAGGAAGAGGCACTAGTTTGCAGTCGTGGTTATACAGGTGATAGAGTAATGAGAAGAGTACGAGGCTCATCCCGATCTTCATCGAGGCGTTTCTTTCTCGGCAACAGGCATGCAACAAGAGGAGGTGCAGCCGTGACTGACCGTGTAGGTCAGCAGATTGGCAACTATCGCCTGCTCCGACTGCTTGGTCAGGGCATCATTGCGGAAGTCTACCTGGGGGAACACCTGCACCTTGGCATGCAGGCGGCCATTAAAGTGCTGCGTGTCCACTTGACGAACGAGGATAGTGAGCAACTCCACGCTGAAGCACGCTTGATTGCGCGCCTTGTGCACCCTCATATCGTGCGCCTCTTCGATTTTGACGTCAAAGATGGCCGCCCCTTTCTGATCATGGAGTATGCCCCCAATGGCACCTTGCGCCAGCGCCACCCAAAAGGCACCCTGGTACCACTCGACATCGTCGTCTCCTACGTGAAACAACTGGCCGAGGCTTTACATTATGTCCATGAGCTAGGGCGGGTGCATTGCGATATCAAGCCTGAGAACATCGTGATTGGGCATAACCATGAACTCTTGCTCTCTGACTTTGGCCTGGCTTTCACAGGCCAAAGCTCATATTCCCGGCAGACCCAGGGGATGGTCAGGACCTCGGCCTATATGGCTCCTGAGCAGATCCAGGGGCATCCGGTCCCAGCCAGCGATCAGTATTCTCTGGCTGTGGTGGTCTATGAATGGCTCAGTGGAGATTGGCCTTTTTCTGGGTGGACGTTTGCGGAGATGGAGAGCCAGCATCTCTTAGTTGCTTCCCCGTCTCTGCGTGAAAGGGTGCCAACGATACCACCAGCAGTTGAACAGGTTGTAATCAGAGCGCTCGCCAAAGATCCGCAGCAGCGCTTTGCGAGCGTAAAGGATTTTGCTCTGGCTCTGGAAGAAGCTGCTAAAGCAGAATCTTCTCTATATCTATCTGAAGCCGGGCAAAGGAGCGTTTCCATTGGTGATCTACCGAGGGGTACGGTCACACTTCTCTTCACTGACATCGAGGGGTCTACACATCTGCTCCAGCAGTTGGGTGACCACTACACTGACATGCTCTCAGAGTGCCGACAGCTACTGCGTGCTGTATTCCAGGAATGGAGTGGTCGTGAGGTGGACACGCAGGGAGATGCCTTCTTCGTCGCTTTTGCACGCGCCACAGATGCCGTGTTAGCGGCGGTTGATGCACAACGGGCCATTTCCAATCATCCCTGGCCGGAAAGTGTGGCAGTGCGCGTGCGCATGGGCCTGCATACGGGAGAACCATCACTCACATCCGAAGGCTACGTCGGCCTGGATGTGCATCGCGCCGCACGCATCATGAGCGCCGGGCACGGTGGGCAGGTCCTGCTCTCCCAGACGACCTGTATGCTGGTGGAGCAGGACCTGCCGGATGACGTGGGTCTGCGGGAGCTAGGGGAATATCGCCTCAAGGACCTGGGTCGCCCCAGGCGTCTTTTCCAGCTTGTGATCTCAGATCTCCCTGCCAACTTCCCGGCCTTGAGAACCCTCGATAACTTCCCTAACAACTTACCCGTCCAGCCTACCCCGTTTCTTGGGCGTGAGAAGGAATTGGCGGTCGTCGGGGATCTGCTGCACCGCGAGGATATACGCCTGGTCACCCTGACAGGTTCCGGTGGCTCCGGTAAGACTCGCCTTGGGTTGCAGGTGGCGGCGGAACTGAGTGATCTGTTCGCTGATGGCGTGTTTTTCGTGAACCTGGCTCCCATCAGCGATCCTGCCTATGTGGTGCCTACCATCGTCGAGACGCTCGGCCTCTGGGAAGGGGTTGGCCAATCGCTCCTGGAGCGTCTAAAGGAAGAACTGCGACAGAAGCACATGCTGCTGCTGCTGGACAACTTCGAGCAGGTGGTGAGCGCGGCAGAGCAGGTAGCAACCTTGCTTGTGGCTTGCCCACAGCTCAAGGTACTGGTGACGAGCAGGGAGGTGCTGCACGTGCGAGCCGAGCACGAGTTCGTCGTGCCACCACTGGCGTTGCCCGATCCCAAACAACTGCCGGATCTCACAGTACTCTCGCAATATGCATCGGTTGCCCTCTTCATCCTGAGAGCTCAGGCAGTAAAGCCCGATTTTCAGATGACGAGCGCCAACGCTCGCGCAATCGTTGAGATCTGCGCTCGCTTGGATGGACTACCACTGGCCATTGAGTTGGCTGCTGCCCGCATGAAATTGCTCACTCCGCAGGCTCTGCTGGCGCGACTGGGTCAGCGTTTACAGGTCTTGACAGGTATGTCGCGGGATGTACCGGCGCGCCAGCAGACTCTGCGCAACACCATCGAGTGGAGCTACAATCTGTTAAATGAGCAGGAACAACGGCTCTTCCGGCAGCTTTCAGTCTTCGTCGGAGGCTGCACATTAGAGGCGGTAGAGGCTGTACATTCTGCCCTTGGAGACGGCGACAGTGCAGAACAGATTTTGAATAGAGTAGCCTCGCTTATCGACAAGAGCTTGCTGCAACAATCCGAACAGACGGTGGAGGGGCAGGAATCACGGCTAATGCTGCTAGAGACGATCCGTGAGTATGGGCTAGAGTGCCTTACGGCGAATGGGGAGGTGGAGATAGCCAGGCGTGTTCACGCCAACTACTATTTAGCTCTGGCTGAAGAGATAGAGCCGGAACTGGTTGGTGCAGAGGATAAGAAGTGGCTGGATCAGCTGGAACGGGAAAACGATAACTTACGAGCCGCGCTGAATTGGTTGATAGACTGTCAAGACGTGGAAGCGTTTTTGCGATTGGGTGGAGCTTTGGAGACGTTCTGGACAGCTCGTGGTTATGAAAATGAGGGAAGACAATATCTGGAGCGGGGACTCACAACACCTGCGCCTATTTCTAGCGCTGTGCGAGCCAAGGCGCTCAATGCAGCTGGGGCGTTGGCTCTCAGTCAGTACGATATCGACAAGGCAGAAGAGCTATGCAGAGAGGGCCTGAAACTCTATCGATCACTTGGAGATAAAGGTAGAATTGCACGTTCAACCTATCTATTAGGAAGTGTTGCCGGGATGAGAGGCAACTTCACATCTGCTCGCTCACTGTTAGAGGAGGCTACAGTACTCTTCAGGGAGGAGGGCATTGAATGGGGTACCGGTGATATTTTCTTCGCAATGGGTGTAATTGCTTTCGATGAGGGAAAGTACGCACAGGCAAGTTCACTATTTGAGGAGAGCCTTTCGGTCTTCAGAAAGGTTGGTAATAAAGGGAGTATTGTCTATGCGCTTTTCCAACTGGCGCGTGTGACCTTTACTCAGGGTAATTTTACAAAGTCGCAGGCTCTAGCCGCGGAATGCCGGGCATTCTCCCAAGAAATCAGCTTCAAGTTAGGGATAGGCTTAGCTCTCTTCCAACTGGCGCGTGTGACCTTTGCCCAAGGCGATTCTACCAGAGCACGCTCCTTGGCGGAAGAATGTCTCACGCTTTGTCGTAATGAGCCGAAGGACAAAGCTGGTATCGCCTACGCTCTCGGCTTATTGGGACAGGTTGAACTTTATCAAGGAAATATTGTAATGGCACATTCTCTCATAGAGGAGAGTTTGGGATTTTTTAAGGATGAGGTGGAGGACAGGCGAGGCTTAGTCGAAGCCCTCTTCCACCTGGGACGTGTGGCTAGCTTACAGAAAGACTCTACAAGGGCGCGTGCTCTCTATGAGGAGAGCTATGTAATAGCTAAAGAGATGGGCAACAAGCTGTTGATTGCCTCCTGTTTAGAAGGCTTAGCAAGTCTTGCTGCGACGCAGGGAGAAACGACCTGGGGTACATATCTCTGGGGAGCTGCAGAATCCCTACGCGAAGCAATTGAGGCACCTATGCTGCCCATCGAGCGAGACGACTACATGCGCTCAGTAGCAGCCGCACGGGCCCAACTGGGTGAGAAACTCTTTGCGGCTGCGTGGGCTGAAGGACGGTCGATGACGCCTGATCAGGCCTTCGCCGCACGAGAAACTGCGATATCAACCACAATAGTTCCCGATGGACCTCATCCTGCGAAGGTTGCAATTTCCTATCCGGCTGGACTCACGGCACGTGAGGTGGCGGTGCTGTGCCTAGTGGCCCAGGGGATGACGAATGAGCAAGTGGCCGACCAGTTGGTCATTCGTCCGCGGACCGTTAATACTCATCTGACCTCGATCTATGGGAAAATTGGGGTCTCCACGCGCAGTGCGGCCACCCGCTATGCCATGGAGCACCACTTGCTCTAAATTACACGCCGTTCAGTCGTAGAACCCTACATCACTATCCATCATAATGTCAGATGCCGATGTGTTGCTGCCGGGGTCGCCCAATACGCATCAACCTAACAACAAGCCCATCAACGTCTGTAGGGCGAGCCACACCCCGCCCCCGGGCGACCATAAAGGCCCTCCCAACCCCTCATCGTCCGCCCTCGCCCCTACGGATTGTCCAGCTCTGTGCCTGGCTTTCCGGATTAGGTTTGGGCGACCGCGAGGGTTGCCCTGGAAGTCAAATCGTATTCCTGGCGATCATTCACAGACCCTGGTGCTTCTGCACATGCATCTTTCTATATTATCCCCACTCTGCTATACTCATCCCTGGAAGAACTGCCCAAACCAATCCATAAAAACAACTCGTCGTGACTTTATAGCGCGAAAGGCGGCGTCAGTCGGAAAGGATGGTTGCTATGCCTACATTGCTTGTACGATGCATGCTCTTTCTC
>VBHV01000639.1:6559-9460 GCA_005881995.1 Chloroflexota bacterium
TCGTCGCTCTCGCTGTTGGCCTGGCGGGACTTATCATCATGGTATTGTATTTCTTGTGGATGGATGGCAGCAGGGAGCGGCGCTACTGATTTTTATAGCCGTGTTAGGAATAGTATACGTGAACTCGAATATGATCCACGTCAACCCTATGCTGAACCTGATGGGCTACCACCTCTACGAAATTACGGTAGAGAAGAGCGAGGTGCCCCACGCGCTCATTACCCATCACCGGGTCGCGCTCGGTGAAACCATACATCTCATTGACATTGGGGACGGAATGTTTCTTGAAAAAAGGGTACGTGACCAATGACAACGAAGACAGCAGCAAAGAGCAACTTTGAACGCATCCTGGAGCTTGACTTAAGCGAGTGTGAAGTGACCGTCTGCCTGGCGTCATCGCTCAAAGACGAAGTGGTGCCGCACTTTGAACGGCTGCTCCTGTCCAGGGAATTGACGGAGACCTTCCGCAGCGTGGCCGCGTATACGCTGGCGCACAAGAAAAAGGATTATAGTAACGGCAACCTGGTCTTACGCAGTCACACGCATGAGAGCCAGCCTGATGCACACGAGGTTGAATACCTGGAGTTACCGGCTTACGCAAGCATCATGGAACAAATGGGCCCGTTGTCGGCGCTTGCCGATGTAGAGGTGTTCCAGGCAGACGAGAAGTTTGTTTCCGGCATACGCTTCTATGTCATCGCGGTTCAGCCGCCGGAGGGCGATCCCGTCTACTTCTTCCGCGCCTATTCACAGAAAAAGATGCTCACCCGCTCACGCTTTTTCGCCATGGTGTTCAGCGATGGCATCTATGACCGCATCGCCGAGCCGGTGTTTCTCTTTGACCACTTTGTCGATTGCATCAGCTCCGGTGGCATGATGTTCATTCTCAAGAAAGACCACTTTCAAGAGATTTTCCGTTTCTTTGAGACGGTGCGTAAAGTGGCGAAAGAGACATTGGAGACGATTCGCGCAACCGTGCCTATCCAGAACTTTGAAGAGTTCGCCAGAGATTGCGAAGGGCATCTCATGAAGCTGGTGAAGCTCAGGAATATCTCCGCGAAGCCTTACTGGGGGAAAATTACGATTGAGAATATCAAGAAGGTCATCAAGAGAAATAACCTGGCAGTGCAAATTGTGCGAACAGGCACAACCGAGATGCTCGTGTACAATCCGGCGGACAAGTGGGTGCTGCTCAAACTCCTGGACGACGATTACCTCCTATCGCTGATGACCGAACAGACGTATGAGGTGACGGGGAAGCGAGAGCTTGCGAATGAAAGATAGGTTTTCATGATTATCTCGGCGAGCTATAAAACGGACATTCCTACCTTTTACGGCGAATGGTTCATGAACCGTTTGCAAGCGGGTTATTGCAAAATGGTCAACCCGTATGGGCGGCAGATCTATACTGTCGATCTCTCACCTGAGAAGGTGGATGGCTTTGTATTCTGGACAAAGAATATTGGCCCATTTCTCAAGTACCTGCCCGAAATTCGCGATAATGAATATCCGTTTATCGTCCAACATACTATCAACGGCTATCCGCGCGAGCTTGAGTTCAGGGTAATCAACTACACACATACCATAGAACATATGAAAAAGCTTGCTGGAGAGTATGGGCCTGATGTAGCTATCTGGCGTTATGATCCAATTATCATTTCTTCCTTGACCGATATCGATTGGCACCGCCGCAATTTTGAGACACTTGCGCGATCTTTAGAGAGAACGACGAATGAGGTTGTTGTTTCGTTCGGGCAGATTTACAAGAAAACGCGGCGCAATATGAACTGGGCTGCGCAGGAATTTGGGTTTGACTGGAGTGAACACGAGGCAATGTCATGGGAGCAAGTACGTGAGTTGGTGACTGACCTTGCTCTTATCGCGTCTTCATATGACATGCAACTTAGAAGCTGTTCTCAGGAAAAATTGCTTATACCTGGAATAATAGAGGAAGCGCGTTGTGTTGATGCCAACCGCATTGAAAGAGTTTCCGGAAAGCCTATCGCGGGAAAAACACGTCAAAAGGGCAATCGCAAAGAGTGCGGCTGTTTCGCCTCGAAAGACATTGGCGAGTACGATACCTGCCCGCATGGCTGCGTCTATTGCTATGCCGTGCAGCACCGTGAACTCGCCTTGCAACGCTATAGGGCGCATGATCCAACGAGTGAGCTTTTGTCTGCGCCTGAACATGCTCAAGCGGGCGGAGTCTTTACCAGTATCGCTCCTCTTTCCAGGGATCAGCATGGTTATGATAGCCGCGCTGCTCCCAGAAGCCAGGGCGATCACGCTCCATAAACTCAAGGCCGTCGAACCATTTCGCGCTCTTATAGAAGTACAATTTCGGCACGACCAGGCGAATGGGGCCGCCGTGGTCGGGTTCCAAATCCTGTCCATCATGTTTGAGCGCGATGAGTACATCGTCATCATTCAGATCGGCAAGGGGGAGATTGGTGGTATACCCTGTCCACGAGTGCGCCATGACGAACTTCGCCTCGGGCAAAGGTTTTGCGCGCTGCAAAATCTCACGAATATGCACGCCTTCCCAGCTATTATCGTAGCGGCTCCAGGTCGTAACGCAATGAATATCGGTGGTAATGGTTGTGCGCGGCAGCGCCAGCAACTCTTCCCATGTCAGTTCAAAGGGATGTTCCACCTTCCCCGTCACCCTCAACTTCCAATCGGTAGGAAGACGATTCGGCGTGCGTTCATAATTCAATATAGGCCATTTGCTTGTCAGGTATTGTCCGGGGGGAAGACGGTCTTGCCCGTCCGGGAGTTTTTCAATCTGGTTTCTCGATTTTTTTCCAAACAATTGCATGAGATTAATGGCTCCTTTTCGTTTCTTCCAGTTCGTTTCTTCCACTTCCAGGGCGACCGCGAGGGTCGCCCGTACAATATACG
>VBHV01000639.1:9539-11149 GCA_005881995.1 Chloroflexota bacterium
ATACGTTACAACGCGTTAAACCTGCTCACCTATCCTGCGTAATTCTATTGTAGGGCATTGAATGAGATAGTTGCTTATTACCTCTAGGAACACTACAATAGTGGAGGATATTCCGATATTATCGTTTACGTCATCGTTTCCCTACTGGATACATTAGCAAACAATTAATGGCGATCCATCAGGGATGGCCAACTCCTGGGTTGTAGTCTCGCGAGATTCCAACCCATACAACGATCAGGAGATACAGTTATGATTATCCTGTTACTGGCGCTCATCGGCACCGCCATCGTTATGGCCATACTCACCATCGGACGACTGGGCTTTGGACGACGCGACGTGTTCAACAGAGGCAAATTTATCAGGTGGCTTGTGGGCTACTCCATCTTCAACTACCTGCTCTGCCTTGCCATTGTCTACTTCTCCGAACCGGCCCTGACAGGTCCCTTTGGAGGATGGCAATGGGTGCTCTGGCCACTGGTCATTAGTAGTATAGGCAATCTTTTTGCTTTCGCTCGTCCCGCGCTCAGTACCCTCGAAGACATCTCCGCCGCCAGCCAGGGCCGGACGAGCACGCGCAAAACTTCAACACAACTTCCGGCTGACATCTCACGGGGAGCAATCGCGGCAGGCATCTTTGGTTTAGTGGTAGCGGCAGGCATCGGCATCGTGGTCGCGGGCTTGATCGTCGTCTTCACCACCTGGTTTGATAGCAATGCAAAGGCTCTGGCCGCCATTCCAAACGTCACCGTCGAAAAGTCCACCACTCCCCTGTTGCCTACAGACCCTAATAATATCGTGCTGGTAAGTTCCGGTATTGCAAACTTCAAGGGCCAGCAGGTACTTGGTTCCAACGGTCAGAACTATGGCTCGTCGTACAACCTGGACCCGAATAGCTACACATTACAATCCATCAATAATCACCTCTACTATGTAGCTCCAATGAGCTACAACAACATCTTCATCAACCTGTCCAATTCCTCAACGCCCGGTTTCGTGGTCGTCGATGCCGAAGACCCGAATGCCCAGGCGAAGTTGCATGTTGGCCCCAACGATACCATCGCCTACCTGCCGGGTGCCATCTTCAACCAGGACCTGCTGCGCCACGTTTACTTGAGTGGCTATACCTATGGCAAACTGGTTGCTCCCACGCTGGAGCTTGACGACAGTTTCCATCCCTTCTGGACGATCTCCCTGATGCAGCCAACGCGCGGCTACACGGGCGACCAACTCAGCGAAGTGCTGATCGTCGATGCGCACACAGGGGCAATTACCGACTATCCGCCAAATAGGGTACCCCCCTGGGTCGATCGCGTCATGCCATCCGACACCGTCAACCAGTACCTGACCTGGTGGGGCCTCTATCACGCCGCTCCCTGGTTCAATCCCTCCGGCGCCGGTCAGCAGACGCCATCCGGCGATCCGCAGCTGGTCTATAACAAAGTGGATCAACCCGTCTGGCTCGTTGCCATGACCTCGTCATCCGCCAACGATAACTCGAGTACAGGCATCTTTCTCTTCGATACGCACAAGAACGAAGCGCATTTTTACACATCGGCATCGGGGCTGGGCATTGGTACCAACGTACAAAACACCTTCGCCTCCACTCGTGC
>VBHV01000640.1 GCA_005881995.1 Chloroflexota bacterium
AGCTTTTCCCTTCGACGCCGGGTTGGAGCATCTGCTCTTCGCTCAATTGTGCAAGAAGCGCATCCAGGGGTGCACGCGCTTCCCTGATTTTATGAAGTAGTTCAGTTTTGTTGGTTTGTTGCTCCATTGTATTTGTTCCTCTTCTATGAAATAGTGACCGTCCTTGTCTCGGTGACGTGCATATCGTACCTCGCCAGTTCGCGGAAGAATGGTGCGACGGGGACGCACATTTCGGGACCAAAGGCGCCGCGACGGGTGATTTCGCCGCTGGCTAGCATATGCCCGGCAATGGCGAGCGGCGCGCCGGTGTCGAGCGCGCCCGCGCCGATGTTCCAGGGGCGGTAGGGCAAAACAACCACCTGGTTGGTGATTTCTACTTGTTGGCCATTTGACTCACCGGCTGTCACTACACGCAATACATCACAGTCCTGCGGCTCGACATCTTCCGCGGGGACCATTTCAAGCAGTCGCGCCAGCACTTCGCGCGGTGATACTTTGACGCCTCGTACGTTGATGGGTTCATCACTGCCGAAGCCCAGGTCTACCAGGAACTTAAGCTTCGTCATGAAGTCGGAGGGGAAAGCGATCTTGAATGAGACATAGCGAATGCCCTTGTCTTTGAAGGAGACGGGGAAGGTGGCGCATTCTGAATGCAGGGAATAAATAGCTGTTGCGCGGCCAACGGGCAGGGGGAAGATCATCTCTTCCTGTCCGCTCAATGGCTGCTGCGGGTGCCACGCCCCATCCTGGAAGACCTGCGGCTGTTTGGTAAATTCGTCGAGAATGGTGCGAATGGAATAGGGCGCGACCAGTGGAGCGCTTGAGGGCGTCGCATCGCTGCACCCCAGCTCGACCTTTATACTCTCAACGCGGTCAAGTTTATCGACGGCTGCGCACGCCAGGATGTTGGTGATGCCAGGGGTGCCACCCATACCCAGGATGGCGGTGATACCCGCCGCCTCTGCCTCGGCATGCATGTTCATGAGCTTGCGCGACATGTGGAAGAGGCCACCAAGATCGGCATAGTGCACCTTTTCCTGGATGCATGCTTTGAGGATGGGCAGGTTAAAGACGTATTCCACCGCGCTCAGAGCGACGTCGGTGCCGCGCAGCAACTCGCGCAGGCGTTCTTCATCGTTGACATCGATTTGTCGAACCAGAAGTTTGCCGCTATTAAGTGAGGCAGCCAGTTCCTGGGCACGCCCTTCGTTATAGTCCGCGATGGTGACGTGGTCAACATCCGGGTATTCGGTGAGGGTGCGCACCGTTACGCGCCCCATGGCTCCCGCGCCGCCAAGTACGATAATGTGCATATATAAAACTTCCTGATAACTCTCCGAGTACCTCCCTGCGCTCCGAGGGCGACCGCAAGGGTCCCCACACCTCATCCACCCCACTCCCGCCCCTACAATGATATACGAAAGGAGAGAACTGTATTTCTCAGGCGACGGCTGAACTGGAATCATCGCTATCCTGGGAAAGGGCAGGCATTGGTGTAGCACCTGTCGCATCCCATTCATCTTTGAGGCCTGGCTGCATGACAGTGCCGCGCAATTCTCTCAGGGTATCTTCTAAGCGATTGAGTACGATGTCGATTTCTTCGCGGGTGATGACGACCGGCGGCTCGATACGCACAACACGCGAGTTGTTGAGCGTGCCGGAGATGAGTACGCCGCGTTTGAAGAGGCCAGAGGCTACAGCATAGCCGATGTCGTCGTTGACGAAGTGCTGTCCGATCAGGAGGCCCTTGCCGGTAATATTGGTGTACACGTCGCTGTGGCGTGCGGCGATGTCCTTCAATTGCCGGATGAAGTATTCGCCTTTCTCGGCAGCCTGCTCTGGAATGCGCTCTTCGAGTGTGACGTTGATAGCCGCTATGGCAGCGGCGCAGGCAAGCGGATTACCACCCGTGGTCGAGGTGTGGATGAACGGGTTGCTGTTCATGACGCTCCAAATTTTGGGCGTGGACATGAAGGCGCCGATGGGCATGACGCCACCGCCCAACGCTTTGGCTGAGGCGATAATATCTGGCTCGACATTCCAGTGTTCAACGCCCCACAGCTTACCCGTGCGGCCCATGCCGGTCTGCACCTCGTCGGCGATGAGCAATACTTCATAGTCATCGCAAATCTGGCGCAAACTCGGCCAGAAGTCGTCCGGGGGAACGATAGCGCCCGCCTCACCCTGGACGGGTTCCATAATTACGGCGGCGATATCGTTACCAACCTCGCGCGCGATACGCAGTTGTTGTTCGACGGCATCGGCATCCCCATAGGGAACGTGGAAGACGTTGTTTTGCGGGGTCATGGCGGGACGCCGGAAGATGGCCTTGCCGGTGAGCGAGAGAGAACCGGCGGTTTTGCCATGGAAGCCGCGCACGGAGGCGATGAAGCCGCTCTTGCGTGTATAGAGTTTGGCGAGTTTCATGGCGCCTTCGACGGCTTCGGTGCCGCTGCTGACGAAGAAGCTGTATTGAATGTCACCAGGAGTGATCTCAGCCAGCAGATGAGCAAGCATGCCACGCAGTGGATCAAGCAGTTCCTGCGTTGGTAACGGGCTTTTCTGCAATTGCGCCTGCACGGCCCCCACGACTTTCTGGTGCGCCCAGCCAAGATTGAAGAGGCCGAACCCACCCAGGCAGTCGATGTACTCCCGGCCCAGCACATCTTTGAAAGTTGCGCCGCGTCCCGTCCATTCGACTGCCGCGAAGTCACCCGCTTCCGCGACCGACTTCCGATACTCGATAAATCCGCTATTGTAATATTTGGCGAAGTTGTTGACGGTTGTTTCGATCAACCATTGGGCTTCGCTTTTGCCCAGGCTCTGTTTCTGGACGACGTCGAGGTATCGTTGAGAATCGTTGAGGGCCTTGAGTAATCCATCGCTGGTACTCATAAAATTCCTTTCTGGTTATGCGGATTATTTAAGAGACATTCCACACCCGGCCCGCGTACCGGGTTGGCTCGAACCCCTTTGTTTGAGCCATTACTTATATGTTGTGGGTGGAATTGCGCCTATCCCTGGGGATAAACGCGGTAAAAAAGAAAACAAAGGATGCTTGCTACAGGGTAGAATTACCTGGTCTGTAGAAAGTTGTGTTGATGACAACTTGCCGTAATCAAAGCAAGCGAGAAGCGGAAATGCGCGAAAAGCAAAGGCACTTCACCCTGGCTGAGACCAGGTAGACGGAGGGGAAAGAAGCTCAGGGATAGCAAGTGGACAGGTGAAAGCCACGAAATACGTAGTATTTCGGAATATAACGGCCTCGTTTTTTTCCGGGTATGTCGGTAACTTTCACGAAAAACACCAGGTTTCTTTGGTTCGGATACGATGTGTGGGTTTTCTTCTGTGAACAGTATAGCCTATAGGCTTGCTCAAAAGCAAGCCCACTAACACTGCCCACAGGGTTTGCAAATTATCACCTAAAATGAAGCATTCTATCTACTGAGGGTTGGTCAATATGCTCGCGCGAAGCGTGACTCCAGGAAGCGAGCAACCAACGAGAGCGGGTAACACATAACGAGATAGAGCAAGGCACCAAGAACGAAGACGAAAAATTTGACGTTTGCGTCCGTCTGCGGTAAGGCAAGAGCAAATGTTTGATGATCGAGTTCTATGACAGAGAGAACAGCAAGCAGGGCGCTATCCTGTATCAATGTAATAAAGTAGTTGGTAAAGGGCGGAATCGTGTTACGTATGGCCTGGGGAAGGACGATACGACGCATGGTCTGGCGAGAGTTCAAACCGAGGCTCAACGCGGCTTCTGTCTGTCCTTTGTTCACCGACTCAATACCTGTACGGAAGACTTCTGTCAGGTAGGCACCGTAGTTAAAACTCAATCCGATGATGCCATAGAAATACCCGTTAAATTGGTCCGGTACCAGGCTGTTGCTTTGCAATGCTGTCATCGCCTGAAAAGCGATACTAAAGGGGTCAAAGCCGATGGATGATAGTACATAGCCAACGCCATAATACCAAAGGAGTAACTGGACCAGGATGGGGGTTCCACGCACCACCTCAACGTAGATAGTTGCGATCCAGCGGATCGGCGCAAAATGTGAAAGGCGAGCTAAAGCCCCAATAAATCCAAAGATAGTGGCCAGTACCATACTTATCAATGAGACAACAATGGTTACTTCAGCTCCTTGCAGTAAGAAAGGTAAATAAAGGGTCAATAGACCCTGGTCCCTTTGGAAGGTATACAGGTAGTAGCCAAAGGCAATGATCGCCAGCATAACGACCACATAAAAAAGACTATTTATTACGGTCAGCCATGCTGGTGCCTCACCTTGAGCCTTTTCTTTGAATAGGCGTAGCGAGCGGCGTTCTACCGAGGGTTCAACATACGACATGCTCTTTTCCTTCCTGATTACAGCGCCGCGCGCAATCTGCGTTCAAAAAACCTGGCAATATACGAGGTCGGTAGGCTTAGAAGCAGATAGAGCACAATAGCAAGTGTGTAAAGAGGGATAGGGTTACTGCCGTGATGCGTAACCCATGTGTTCAGCACCGAGGTAAGCTCAGTACCGGCAATCACACTTACTATGGCTGAATCCTTGAGCATATAAATGAAATCATTAACGAACGGGGGAATCATGAGCGGAACAGCCTGTGGTAGGATGATACGAAAGAAGTTCTGCCACGATGTTAGACCCAGTGATAATGCTGCTTCTGTCTGTCCCCGCTCAACGGAAAGAAAACCTGCGCGAAAGACTTCAGACTCATAGGCAGCGTAGTTAAGCGCTAAAACGGCAATACCTGCCGTCCAGGAGTTATCAAGCGTCTCAAGACGAAATTGCAAGAGCAGAGCGCCTATCCCATAGTAGAGAATGAAAAGCTGTACAATGATAGGAGTACTCCGTACGATCTCAATAAAAATACGCGCAGGTCCTCTAAGCCAGATAATTCGAGAGCTGCTCATGAGCGCCAGAATAAGCCCAAAGAGAAGGGCCAGTGGAAAAGCAGAGATACAATAAAAGATGGTATCTCTTACACCTGCCAGAAATGCTGGTAGAGCTTGTTGGATAAGATCCATAAAGCACATCCTTTGTTATCATTTGTGCCGATATCATTGAGGGCAAAAACATTACCCTACACTAAAACCAGTGCAACGTAGGCTCTTGTATGTATGCATGCTGAAAGATGATGCCATCAAGTCCTACGTTGCAATGAGAACAAACTGTGGGTAGAACCTTTGCTTTACAAGCTACATGATGCCGATCTGGGCCTGCTGATCGTTCCACATGCTCCATTTCATGTAGATACGCTTGAGTGTGCCATCCTTTTTGAGTACGTCGAGCGATCGATCAATCTCTCCCTGCAAGGTTTGGGCATTAGGGTTACTCTTACTGAAGCCAATAAAGTAATCATCTGTACGGAACGGTTTTCCGATTAGCTTCAGTGTAGGATCAGGTTTAGCGCCAGGACCAGCACCCACAACATAATAGGCAGCGATTGGCCCGTCGATTAAGACAGCATCTATTCTGTGCGCAGATAGGTCATTAAATGGAAGATCTGGATCATAGAGCTTGGTGGTAATCTTCTTATCTTCCCCTAAAATATCTGCTGCCTTATAACTTGCTCCTGTCCCAACAGTCAGTCCTTCTAGATCCTTCAAGCCAAGAACACTTGAGTTTGTAAAGTTGGCGAAACGTGTGTCATCCACTCGCACGACAATTTGTTGACCGTAGCGATAGTAGGCCTGGGAAAATAGCTCAGTTTTCTCACGGTCGGCGGTTTTTTCCCAGCCGTTCATCACCATATCAAATTTGCCGGCCAGGAGGGCTTGCTCCATTTGCCCATAATCGTTTTCTACTTGCTTGGACGTAACGCCCATCAGCTTAGCGATGGCTTGACCAATCTCATACTCGAAGCCAACCAACTGAGTTGGGTTGCCAGGATCGGGGAAAACATATGGAGCTCCACCATTAGAGGTTGCGCCCCACTGCAATAAACCAGGGGTTTTGAGGCCAGCATTGCCAATAGGTGTGGTACCTGGGGTGGGTGTAACACCACCGCTGTTCGAGACATTGCCACCACACGCAGCCAGCAGTGACTCAAAAGTGCCACCCGCGATAACGAGGCCACCCGCCTGGCCTGCACGCTTCAAAAATGTTCGTCTGCCAATATCTTCGATCATAAAGCATTATTGCCTTTCCGTGTCTGATCCTGGCA
>VBHV01000663.1 GCA_005881995.1 Chloroflexota bacterium
CCGCTGGCCTGGCAGGTCTTGGCATAGGTTTGGGCGTGGGATGCTGGGTCGCCAGATAGGCATTTTCCATTGCGTTAGCGAAGGCCGAAATGTTTCCGAAACGGCTCTCCGGCTCTTTCGAGAGGGCAGTCAGCACCACTCTTTCCACCAGGACCGGAATAGTTGGTATGCGACTGCGCGGATGAGGTGGAGAGGTCATTAAATGCTGGGTACTGATTTCAATAAAAGAACCCTGGAAAGGAGGCGCACCTACCAGCCATTCGTAGACAATGACCGCCAGCGCATACTGGTCGCTGGCTGGACGCGGTTTCCCATTGATTTGTTCCGGGGCCATATAGACAGCTGTGCCGGCAATCGAGTGGGGATTGGATGCCTGTGTACTCTGGGTCACCGTTGCAATGCCGAAATCGCTCAGTAACAACTCTTGTTGACGCCCCAATAACATATTCTCCGGCTTCACATCACGATGAATAACATGATTCGTGTGAGCATAGTATAAGGCCTCGGCAATTTGCTTGACATAGGCAAGGATGGTAGGCAGTGGCACCGTGGTTTTGCTTGGATGAAGCTGGCGGAGCGTGCCATTGGGGGCATACTCCATCAGAATAATATGCGGGTTCTCCAAACGTGCCAGGGTCTGTGCCTCGCGGCGGAAATTCTCTGCTTCATCTTTTGATAACTGCGTCCGCAGCACCTTGACCGCCGCCTGCTTCTTGAGATGAATGTGCTCTCCCAGGTAGACCTCTGCAAACGCGCCACTTCCCAATAAACGCAGCAGACGATAGTAGCCGAGTTGTTGACCCACGCGATTAGGCATGTCTATCCCACCTTTTCTAGTGTTACGCTGGCGCGGCAATGATATGGCGCAGGTCCGAACTGTAACGTCATCTCTGGTGTAAGAGGAATGCTAAAGTCCACGGGCCATTGTCGCCACATGCCAACAACATCGCTGGCTCCCCGGTAGTACATAGGATGCGGAGCGAGATTCTTGAGATACCACTGGTTGGCGTTTTGATCGAACTCAAACACCGCGCGTGGGAGAGTATCAGGCACGCGGTTGGGATCGGTATACACTGCCGAGGCATCTGGCCGCGTATGCCATTGATACAGGTGCCGTCCCGGCCAGCCAACCACATAATGTGCCTTGCTTTTATCCGTGTAGTATTCATCTGGATTGCTCATCCCCCGGTGATTGAATATATACACAAATGGCAGCGTTTTCGGAGCTTTTACAGGCTCTCCGCACGATGGGCAGACCAGGCGCGAGCCAGGCTTGGGCACAGTCGCAACAAAGAACCGCCAATCACAGTGAGCTGTGGCGCAGGGAATGATCTGGTCGTAGGTGTGATACAGCGCATCTCGCCACTGGAAAGGCTGAGGGCGCGCATTGGGATTATACAAACCATCCACAAAGGCTCTGCGAAACAACTTTTCGAGTTCGGGTCCTAGCATTGATGCTTTGAACACCTGTTTACTTGCCCGGTTGGATGGATCGCTGGGATGCTCGATATAGAGCGCCTTTTCACCATAACGCAGCAGATCATCCTGCGTGGGATCGGGATCAAAAATCTTCTCTCCCCGCAGTGGATCCCACAACAACAGCCAGTGATAAAGAATAGATGCCAGAGCATGACGATCACTGGCCACAGACGGGATCGTCACCTTGCGCGTTACCAGTTCAGGTGCGCGGAAGGTGCGCGTCCCCTCCACGACTGCCGATAATCTGCCCGGCACCGTCAGGCTATCACAGTCGATGAGTACGGCTCTCCCCTCAAATGCATCGACCATGATATTCTTGCCCGAAAAATCCGGGTAACACAGTCCCATCGTGGAGAGTCGATTGGCGGCGCTGGTCAGTTTGATCGCGCAGGCAATGCGCCCAATAAACCACCCGCGCTCCTCCGGCCGAAGTCGCTGGTAAGCTTTTTTGAGAAAGAAGTTCTCAAGGGTTTTCAACCCCTCGACAAATGGCATGCGAAAACCCACCTTCGGCTTCGTCGCACGTTTTTCAGGCCAGGTGAAAAATGAGCACCAGTAGCTATCATCTTTGGTCGGATTGAGTTCATTGATCAGCGTGTCGATGCGCTTAATGAGTTCGGGGTCTTTGGAGGTATCGGGATAATAGAGCTTGACCGCGTGTTTTCCATCGCGCGAGCGAAAGACTTCACCCTGTGCGCCGAACGCGAACGCTGAATCTTCGTATGCTTCGACGGAGCCATCAGTAAACGTTATGTCCATCGTGCTACAATACTCCCT
>VBHV01000664.1 GCA_005881995.1 Chloroflexota bacterium
ACGCGTGTCTTCAGCAACACGGGAGCGACAGCCTACTCGGTGACGAAAGCGGGTGAAGTGGCGATGGCAAAAATGCTCGCCGTTGAATTCGCGCCGCGTAATGTGCGTGTGAATGTGGTGTGCCCCGGCAGGACAGAAACCGAAATCGATCAAAACACGCAGAAGCGCGACCTGGATCAGATCAGATTTCCCGTACAGTATCCAAAGGGGGATATTCCGCTTGATAAGGGCGAACCGGCTACACCCCAGAATGTTGCAGAGCTTGTCCTTTTCCTGGTCTCGGACGCCGCCCGGCGTATCACCGGCACCGAAGTCTGGATCGATGGTGGCACCTCGCTGATTACCGGGTGATGTTCCAGCTTTGTTGCGCTTCAGGTTGACACCTGATGAAAACGCCCGTATGATGATTGAGGACCATTGCCGACGAGATTGCGAAAGGAGACGCCCATGACAGATGCGCACGAAACAGCCAGCACGCGTAACTCGAAATTTATCAAGGCGACCCCTGAAGCTCTCTTTCGAGCCTTTACCGATCCAGCAGCCCTGGCTGCCTGGCTTGCACCTGGAGACATGACCGGCGAAGTCCATCGTTTCGACTACCGAGTTGGTGGAGGGTATCAGATGTCGCTGTATTATCCTTCATCTGAAAATACCTTCCGCGGCAAGACTAGCGAACGGGAAGATAGATATACTGCACGGTTTGTGGAACTGACGCCACCGAGAAGAATCGTCGAAGCGATCACCTTTGATTCGGTCGATCCGGCTTTCTCAGGAGAGATGATCATGGTGGTCACATTAGAGGCCGGAGACGGCGGAACAACCGTATCTATCTTCTTCAAGGACATTCCGTCGGGCATTCGACCCGAGGACAATGAGGCTGGCACGCGGGCAACTCTCGAGAAGCTGGCTCGCTATGTCGAGTAGGGAGCCGGTCGATCCGATTGGGACCGAAAGCCGAAATTGAAAGTGACCCGCTACCCAAAGTCTCGCCCCGAAGTCGTGAGTGAAATCGAGCGGCGAGGCTAAAGAAAAAGTCATTGACATTCATAAATTCCCCAAGGTATCATGTACTCAGCATAACATAGTTCCAGATCCTTTCACGTAAGGCAACCGTTATGTGTTTCCTCCTATCCTGTGTATAGAACCGTTCATGTAGAGGCTCTCAGCGGAGCTTGCGAGAGCGTTTCGATCCCCTCGCGCCCGCATCGAAAGGAGTTCATGCTCATGCAGACAATGGACAGCGACATCAAGGATGAGGTCTTTGTAGACGAGTATACCGGCGGGCTGGTTGGTCCCAGCCTGGGTTTCGCGGCCACGGTCAGGGACGGCGGGCGCATTAGCTGTGTTGTGCCGCCGGGCTGCTGGGGGCCGATGATTACGCCGGAGTTCCGTGGGGGGCACGAAGTAACGCGCCCGGTGGCGGTAGAGGGAGCGAAAGTCGGTGATGCCCTGGTGATCACTATCGAGTCGATGCGCGTGCTTTCGCTGGCCACCTCCTCTGGCACCATGGTGACGAACAGCGCCGCCCTTGGCGACGACCCTTTCGTGGATAAGAAATGTCCGGGGTGCGGTACGCCGTGGCCTGCCAGCCGTGTCGAAGGCACGGGTCAAAGCAGTATTCGTTGCGTCAACTGTGGCACGGTGGTCAATCCTTTCGGCTTTGAGGAGGG
>VBHV01000665.1:0-3754 GCA_005881995.1 Chloroflexota bacterium
TGCATTCATGCTGCCATCCCTCCCATCGCGAGTAATAAAGAGATGGTCGTCCGTCGTCTTTTCAATCTCATCGTAGGATCGCCCGACAGACTCGCAATGCAGGCGCAGTACGTCCAGTTTGCGCCTCAGTTCATCCCGGCCAATCTGGGCATACAGGTTGCAAGCGTCTGCATACTGCGCAACCAGCCGCAGCGTCTTGCGTTCCCCAATGCCACCAACCAGGATCGGCGGATGTGGCTTCTGCACAGTCTGCGGCGAATTGAGCGGGCGAGCAAGCTGGTAATGTTTGCCCTCGTAAGGCGCGTCATCGCCCGCCCACATCCGGTGTGCAATCTGCAGTGTCTCTTCCAGGCGTTCATACCTTTCCGCCGTCGATGGGAAAGGGATGCCGAGCCATTGATGCTCTTCCTCGTGCCAGGCCGCACCAACCCCCAAATAGGCCCGTCCATGCGACAACACATCCAAAGTACTCGCCGTCTTGACGAGAATGCCTGGATGCCGGTAGGTCACACCCGTCACCAGCGTGCCGAGTTTGATACGATTGGTGCGCCCGGCGGCAAAAGCCAGCGCGCTCCACGCCTCAAGCATTTCGCCCTCAACCGGGCCTATCTCCTGAAGTTGAAAGAAATGATCCATCACCCACAGGCTATAGAACCCGGCTTTTTCTGCCCGTTCTACGATCAGTCCAAAGGTGTCGCCTAGTTGACCTGGTCTTTCGGGCCAGGTGAAGTTGGAAATTTCCAGGCCAAGGCGCATATAGTTATCTTCCGGCCACCTGTATATTCTTAGCTGCTGGGACAACCTCATTTGCCAGCAGATCAAACGGCTCTATATCGTAGACATTTTGCAGGCTAAAGATAGCCTGGTCGATACCCAGAGCGGCCTGTTGCGCGAGTTCTTCCAGCAGCGCGGCGGGCGTAGTGGAACCATTGCGCCCATCGCGTGTCAGGTTAAAGGAACTGAGCGTGGTTTTCTCGATCTGCTCATAGGGCCGTCCTACCGCCTGGCAATGTTCGCGCAGCACGCCCAGCTTGCGCTGAATTTCAGGTTTGGGCAGGCGCGCAAAGATATTACAGGCATCTCCATACTGCGCGACCAGCCGCAGCGTTTTGCGCTCGCCAGTCCCACCAATCAAAATGGGTGGATGTGGCTTCTGCACAGCCTGCGGCGAATTGAGCGGACGGGCAAGGTGGTAATATTTGCCCTCGTAAGGCTTATCGTTGCCCGACCACATCTGGTGCGCGATCTGCAGCGTCTCTTCCAGCCGCTCAAAGCGTTCCGCGAGCGGTGGAAAGGGTACGCCCAGACCGCGATGCTCCTCCTCGTTCCAGGCCGCACCGATCCCCAGATATGCTCGACCATGTGACAGCACATCGAGTGTCGTGACGGTTTTCACCAGGATGCCCGGATGCCGGTAGGTCACACCTGTGACCATCGTACCAAGCTTGATGCGGTTGGTATGCCCGGCAGCGAAAGCCAGCGCACTATATGCTTCGAGCATCTCATTTTCGGACGGTCCAACACTGCGAATCTGGAAGAAGTGGTCCATCACCCAAAAACTATAGAGGCCGGCGCGTTCTGCCCGTTGTGCGATCAACCCGAAGGTATCTCCAAGCTGCGCCTGCCCAGTGGGCCACGTAAAATTGGGGACTTGTAATCCAAGTCGCATGCGAAAGTTATCTCCAATCTATGCAATGGTGTGGAACCCTATACTTACTTTTACATAGTAATTATACGAAGGATAGTGCGGAAAGAGCAAGGCAAGCAGTTCGCTTTTATACCTCGTCATCGTCATCGAGGGGAACCGCAGGTTGTGGCGCGCCCTCGGCTGGCCGGGCTGAAATCGCACTCCAGGGAATACGCACAGAGGAATGGATATCGCGCAGGTGCATATCATCATTGTAGGAGATCAAGAGCCAGCGCGCGGGCCTGTTGGGAGAAGAGCGCCTTGCCCAGTGGGTAATCGAGGTATTATAGGTATCACCAACGACGCCCCCATGACACACCACCACAATAGTTTTCCCCTCGTGCTCTCGCAGAATACGGTCAAGCGCGGTTCCCACGCGCAGCGCAAATTGTCCCCAGTTCTCTCCACTGGGAGCCACCTGCCGAAAAGGCGTTTGCCGGAAATTCACCTCGCCGTACTTCTTTCGATACTCCTCTACGTGCATCCCTTCAGCAGCGCCGTCTCGCAGTTCATGCACTTCATCATCAAATATAATTGGCAAACCCAACGCCGGGGCAATGATTTCAGCCGTCTGGCGTGCGCGTACCAATGTACTGGAGATGAGGACATCAGCGGCAATTTCGCCCGTGGCAGCCAGGCGATCACGCAGCCGTTCGGCCTGCGTTATGCCAAATGGTGAAAGTGGTGTATTTCCAATGATACGTTTAACAGCCCCAAGTGCTTCGCCATGCCGTATTAAATACAGGTGAGTCATTTACAGTAACAATATCCTTCAACGCTAGAAGAGATCAACAAATATCTGGCTTACCTGGCAATTATACACCATTGCGCATTGTTTGAGGAGGCAGGTCTGCAACTTCAACGCAAAGCAATGAGGACAATGATGCCCCCAACGATAACAATCAAGAAAATGAATAGCACCATGAGGCGTTTCCCTCTAGAGAGATTTTCACGCGCCCGTCGTTCTCGTTGCTGGTTAAATCGCTCCATTCCGCTATCTGGGTCCCTTCCGTATGGGTTCATCAGGGAGGCGTCCTTTCTTGATGATGAGTTTCGTAGCCATGGTCACTCAACCACTGCTGCACCTGATCTATCGTTTGAGCGAGTCTTTCGCGACGGGATCGGAGTCGCGCAAGATAGTGCTGGTGCTCTTCCATGAGCTGCTCTTGCTGATCGAGGAGGTGGAGAGATTGGAGGCGGAGAGCTTCTGTATCAGCGAGCAAGCGTTCGCAATCCTTTGCGAGAGCATGTATCCCCTGGAAGAGAGAGGTAAAGAAGTCTTTCTGCTCTGTCTGCAACATTGGTTCATGGCTCCCTTCTTGATCGACCGGGCGCTTTTATGAGGGGTCTTGCCTATACTACGGAATGAACTGAAAAAAAGTTTTGCGTGGAGTGCTGTGCGCTTGCTCCACTCAAAGGCAAGATGCATTAAGCATCTAAGGGCGAGCGTGAGCAGGTACGAGGGTGGCGCAATACACGGAAAGGAGAGAATTGTCTTTTTCATTTGTCTAGTTTAAACATCTTCCCACCTATCCCTTAAGCAAAGTTTAACAGGTATTTAACATTCCCATAACCTATCCATAAAGCACAGTTAACCTATCGATGATACGGTATGAATGGAACGACTACAGGTTTTGTTCCCCCGCTGTTAAGGATAGATCAACAATAGTTGCTCGTCAAAGATGAGCAGGAGGCATTATGTTCAAGCGACCGCGTATTGCACTCATGTTAGGAGTGGCAATTGCAATCAGTATGATCATTTCAGCTTGCGGCGGCTCTACGTCCAGCGGCAACACTCCGACGCCAGGCTCGACTATGCTGGGCACACCGGGTGAATACACGTGCGTTCAGGGCAGCATCACCGCCAGTGGCTCGACGGCTCTGGCCCCGCTGGTCAAGTCAGTAGCGCAGTCTTATTCGGGTAAGTGCTCTGGTGCAACCATCACCGTCAACCTGGGTGGTAGTAAGACCGGCCTGGCGAACGTAGAAGCCGGTTCCGTCGATATCGGCAACTCTGACGTTCCTGCAAACCCACAGACGCAGGGTGATCTCGTTGATCACCAGGTT
>VBHV01000665.1:3804-5974 GCA_005881995.1 Chloroflexota bacterium
AGGCCACGAATTGGAAGCAAGTTGGTGGACCAGACTTACCGATTGTCGTGGTAAGCCGCCCTGCCAGCTCCGGCACACGTGCCACATTCCAGAAGTATGTGCTGGGCGGTCCCGAGACCATCAGTGGCCCCGCGAGCCTCACTACAGATAGTACGGGCACGGTCGTCACAAACGTCGCACAGAACAATGGCGCTATCGGCTATGCGGCCACCGGTCCCGCGATGGGAAATAGCAGTGTGACGCTTGTATCGTTAGACAACAATGCTCCCACCACTGATAATGTTAAAACCAACACGTACAAATTCTGGAACATTGAACATATGTATACGAAGGGTCAGCCCAAGCCTCTCGCCCAGGCGCTCATCGACTACATGACAAGCTCTGATGCCAAGACGATTGCGGCAATGCAGCAATTTATCGCGATTACCGATATGTCAGCTAATGCAATTACTGCTCACAATGCTGTAACCGGCTAGAGCAGGGGCTATTGAGGCAGCGCACTCCATTTGCGGCAAACACTGCTCCTAAGTGCAGTGCGCTGTACACTGTAAGATCTGTTAATGGGGAAGGAGAAGACTTGTGCAAACCTTGCAGCGATCGCGCCTGGCTGACCAGGTAGTTCGCATCCTGTTTTTTATCTGCGCAATCTTGCTTGTGGCGGTCATAATCGGCGTAATTGCTTTTATAGGTTCAAAAGCATTCCTGGTTTTTGGCGAAGGCGCTAACGTTAAGGACTACTTCCTTGGCACGTTCTGGGACCCCACTGGAAACAGCGGGACCCCTTCATATGAGGCAGGCGGCCTTATTTTAGGCTCGGTCATCACGACGGTAGTCGCCATGATTATTGTCACGCCTCTTGCAATTGGCACAGCTGTGTTTTTCACCGAGGCCGCTCCTCGCTGGCTCGTCAGGACCATGCAGCCACTTATCGAAATCTTTACCGGTATACCCTCGGTTGTGGTTGGCTTCCTGGGATTGCTCGTCATCGTACCACTCTTGCAGAAACTGGCTGCTCCAATACCAGGCGTTTTCGCTCCTACCGCCGGTTATGGCTGGGGAGCAGCCATCCTGGTGCTGACGATTATGGTCATTCCTACTACCTTGAGCATCTCCATCGACGCGTTGCGCGCTGTACCCGGCAGCGTGCGCGAAGCCAGCTTGGCGCTAGGCTCTACCCGCTGGCAAATGATGATCAATGCAGTTATTCCAGCCGCCTCTGCAGGCCTGGGAACCGCTATTGTGCTGGGGTTCACGCGCGCCATTGGCGAGACGCTGGCCGTTGCGCTGGTACTGGGTGGCAGCCAGATACCAAAAAATATCTTCTCACTTGCGGCTTTCTTCCAACCAAGTATAAATATCACCGCTCCGATCGCGCAAGATTTCGGGGAAACCGCTGGGGCGGCTCAAGATGCTTACTGGACGCTCGCTTTCATCCTGCTTGCGATTACATTCATCTTTGTCTGCATCAGCCGCTACCTGGCTAGTAGGAGTGTGTATAAATGAGTATGCAAGAACTGACTCCTTCCCAGGCTGTTTCGCTCGAAGAGAGTTTAGCAGCCCAGAAGCGCACGACGAGGCGTCAGGAAGTGAGAGGCGCTATTGCCATCGGAGTACTCTGGGCGATTACTTTGCTGGTGGCAGCAATCTTCGTATTCATCATTATCCGGCTGCTTATAGAAGGCGCACCCACGTTGCTACAAGCTTCTTTTTATGGAACCGGAGAAGCGGGTATTGCTCCAGAGTTGTTCAACACCTTTTATATTCTCATCCTGGCTGAAATTTTTCTGTTTCCCATTTCGCTGGCAGCAGCCATCTTCCTGGTTGAGTATTCTCGGCCGGGGCGCTTCATAACTGTCATTCATTTCGCCGCCGAGACCCTCTCAGGCGTTCCATCGCTGGTGCTGGGTATGTTTGGTTTCCTGATCTTCGTTGTTTATGCCCACATGGGCACAAGCAGACTTGCGGGGGCGCTCACCCTGCTCTGTCTCAACTTCCCACTGGCGCTGCGTCTCTATGAACAGGCACTTGAGACAGTGCCACGCGACCTGCGCGAAGCCGGTCTTGCTCTTGGCTCAACCAGGTGGCACATGATTCGTACAGTGGTAATACCCTCGGCGCTTCCCGGCCTGATTACAGGGCTGATTCTCACTGCGGGCAAGATCATTGGTGA
>VBHV01000641.1 GCA_005881995.1 Chloroflexota bacterium
TACCAACGCCTCAAGACTTGGATAGTCTCCGCTGGGAAAAGTAGCCTCATGCACAGGATCGCGCCAGCCTGTACCTTTTTCATGCTCAAAAAGAGCGAGGTTGGTTTTCGTTCCTCCAATATCACCCACGAGTAGCATGCCCAATTCCTCCTTTGATATCGATTGTATGAACCTTTCAGGCTCTATTGTATTATGTTTTAAGAAAATTCGTAGGGACAAGGGGTGGAGCGGGGACTTTGTAACAAATCCGCGAGAGGTGAGACATAATAAGAATATATATACCACCAGTAAAGGAGTAGGAGATGACAACAATACAGTATGATGCAATCGTAATCGGTTCTGGCCAGGCAGGTGGGCCGCTTTCTACCGCATTAGCACGGGCCGGGTGGAAGGTCGCCATCATCGAGCGAGAACATGTAGGAGGAACCTGTATCAACGAGGGCTGTACGCCAACAAAAACCATGGTTGCCAGCGCTCGCGTTGCCTATCTAGCAAGCAGAGCGGCAGACTATGGTGTGCATACCGGGCCTATTTCAGTCGATATGACCGTCGTGAGGAAACGCAAACGCGATATCGTCGAGAGTTTTCGCAGCGGCAGCCAGCGGCGCATCGAAAGCACATCAGGGGTCGATCTCTTGATGGGAGAGAGCTATTTCGTCGAGCCAAAGGTGGTCGAGGTACGCCTGAGTACCGGTGAAATTCGCCGTCTAAGCGCTGGTACGATCTTCATCAACGCTGGCGCTCGCCCTTCCAAGCCATCCATAGAGGGCTTAGAACAGGTGCAGACGCTCAACTCAACCACCATAATGGAACTGGATACGGTTCCTGAACACCTGCTGGTGCTGGGAGGCGGCTATGTCGGCCTGGAATTTGGGCAGATGTTCCGCCGCTTTGGTAGCCAGGTGACCGACGCGGTCGCGGATATTCTGCGCGAGGATGGCATAAGCCTGCTGCTTGAGACGACTCCAGTACGCGCATCCCAGGATAAAGACGGGGCTATCCGGTTAACGGTGCGAACTCCCGAAGGCGAACGAGCGTTGACAGGTTCCCACCTGCTCGTAGCGGCTGGTAGAACGCCAAATAGCGATTGGCTCAATCTCGCGGCCGCCGGTGTGCAGACCGATAAAGGTGGTTTCATTCATGTGAATGAGCGCCTGGAAACGAACGTACCGGGGATTTACGCGCTGGGTGATATCAAGGGTGGTCCGGCCTTTACCCACATCTCGTATGATGATTTTCGTATTATTCGAACCAATCTACTTGAGCATGGCAACGCCACTATTCATGATCGCCTCGTGCCATACACGGTTTTCATTGACCCACAATTGGGGCGAGTCGGCTTGAGCGAGACCGATGCACAAAAGTCAGGCCGTACGATCAAAGTAGCAAAGATGCCAATGAATGATGTGGCGCGCGCATTGGAGGTTGACGAATCACGCGGCTTTATGAAGGCCATTGTAGACGCCGACACCGGTCATATTCTGGGCTGTGCCATCCTTGGAATTGAAGGCGGCGAGATCATGGCTATGCTAGAAATAGCGATAATGGGGAAGCTATCCTATACCGTTTTGCGTGAGGCAATCTTCGCCCATCCAACGCTGGCAGAGTCGTTGAACAACCTGTTTTCTTCGCTTGATTAACCTTCCAGGGCAATAGCGGCCAGAGCAGGCGATCCCAAGCGGGCTATATGCCGCGTTTTGCTTCGATTAACCTTCCTGCGCAACTGAGCGACCAGGGCAGGGGCAAGCCCAGCCCGTACCCTATACGAAGCGCGACTCCGACCCGTATAGGGTACGGGCTGGGCTTGCCCCTGCCCTAAGTGGTGGTAGGGTTAACTTGACTGTCAAAAAAGGAAGTGCCCATGAGCGAAGGAACATCCCAGCCGGACAGTCCATTTGAGCTAGTTGCTGATGCTACAGCAGTGGGCGCAATAAATAGCGCCCCTACATCTGAGGCAGTTCGCGCGGCATCTCCAGAAGAGCTGCAACTGCTGATGGCGTTACGCAATGGCAGTGAAGCGGCTTTCGTCTCGTTGGTTGAGCAGTATCATAGAGCGTTGCTGCGCATGGCGTTGGTTTTTGTGCCATCGAAAGCCGTTGCCGAGGAGGTCGTCCAGGAGACCTGGATGGGTGTGCTGCAAGGGCTTTCCCGCTTCGAGGGAAGGTCCTCGCTCAAGACGTGGATTTTCCGCATTCTTACTAACTGTGCGAAGACACGCGCGCAGCGTGAAGGTCGAAGCGTGCCATTCTCGTCGCTGGCTGCATATTATGACGAGGGCGAGGAAAGCGGGGAACCGGCCGTAGAACCAGAACGTTTCACGGCCCCAGATTGGGAGAGGCCGGGTCATTGGATATCTTTCCCACGTAACTGGGATGACATTCCTGAAGAGCGCCTACTCTCACAGGAAACCCTTAGCGCTATTTCGATGGCGATTGACGCACTACCGCCGAACCAGCGCGAGGTGATCACATTACGCGATATAGAAGGATGGACCTCAGAAGAGATTTGTCGCTTCCTCGGTATTTCCGAGGTAAATTCGAGAGTACTGCTGCACCGGGCGCGGTCGAGGGTGCGCAAAGCGCTCGAAAAGTATTTCGAGGAGGTGTAGTCTCTACATGGTGAAGAAGAACAGTAATCAGGATGTGCTCACCTGCCAGGAAGTCGTAGAGCTTGTCACCGATTATCTTGAAAATGCGCTGCTTCCTCGGACGCAAACACTCTTCGAGAAGCACGTGGCGGGATGCCCTGGCTGCACGAATTACGTTCAACAGGTGCAGAAAACTATCGAGATGTTGCGCACATTGACACAAGAGCCGATCTTTCCTGAAACAAAAGAAGAACTGCTTGAGATTTTTCGCGAGTGGAAGCAGGCTTCATGATCGACCTTTATGCTTCAAGTATCCCAGCACGCCAGACCGGTGTGGTGATCATCGGCGCGGGACTGGCGGGTCTTACGGCGGCTTGCAAACTGACGGCGGCTGGCGTTGATGTGGTAGTGCTGGAGGCGCGCGACCGTGTAGGTGGGCGTACCTACACACGACCGGCCCGCGATGGGACACTGATCGATCATGGCGGGCAGTGGATTGGTCCAACGCAGGACCGCCTGGCCGCGCTGGCTGAGGCTGTAGGAGTAACAACATTCCGCACTTACGATAGTGGTAATCATATCGAGTACAAAAATGGACGGCATACTCTCTACTCCGGGGCGATTCCTACGAGCGATCCTCTGGTGACGATGGAGGTGGTTGAGGCGCTCCTGAACGTGAGTATGATGGCGAGCGAGGTGCCGCTTGATGCGCCCTGGACGGCTCCTTCAGCAGCAGAATGGGATGCGCAAACAGTAGCCACCTGGATGGAAAAGAACATTTCATCCGGGGACGTGCGCAACCTGTTCACCCTGGCGATACAGGCTGTCTTCTCCATAGAACCGCGCGACGTGTCCTTTCTCCACTTCCTCTTCTACATCCATTCGGGCGGTAACCTCAATGCACTCTCGAGCGTGACCAGGGGAGCACAGGAAAGCCGCTTTTCTGGCGGCTCTCAGGCTATTGCCAATAAATTGGCGGAGGAGCTGGGAGAGCGCATGGTACTGAATGCGCCCGTGCATACGATTGGGCAGGATAATACAGGCGTGCTCGTGGAAAGCGATGCCCTGCATGTTACAGCGCAACGAGCCATCATCGCCATTCCACCCACGCTGGCGGGACGGCTGCGCTATCGACCGGCCTTGCCGGGGTATCGCGACCAGCTGACGCAGCGCATCCCGATGGGAACCGTGATCAAAGTGCATTGCCTCTATGAAACACCTTTCTGGCGTGAAAAGGGATTATCGGGCCAGGTAGTGAGCGACGGGGGTATTATGCGCATTACGTTCGATAATTCGCCGGAAAGCGGTAAGCCCGGCGTGCTGCTCGGCTTTATCGAGGGAGACGAGGGGCGTATCTGGGGCCGCAGAAGCCTGCAAGAACGGCGCGCAGCGGTACTCACATGCCTGGCGCGCTACTTTGGTGAGAAGGCAGGTCAGCCTTACGAGTACCTGGAGCAAAACTGGGCCGACGAGGAATATACGCGCGGGTGCTATGCAGGAATAATGCCTCCCGGCGTGTGGACCGCCTATGGTGAAGCACTGCGCGCACCTATTGGCCGCCTGCACTGGGCAGGGACAGAGACAGCGACGGTGTGGAATGGCTATATGGACGGCGCCATCCAATCGGGTGAGCGCGCAGCAGCAGAGGTATTGGAGAAGGAGTAAGAGACTATGGCAACGCGAGAAGAGCTGCGGGAAGCGCTGGACGACTATGTGGCCAACGCCAGTAAAAACAAGCACGTGCAGCGTTCGCTGAAAAGCTGGAATTGCATTATCTATATCGAAGCCACCGATATTGAGGCGACCTTCACCATGACGATTGCGGGTGGAAAGGCGGCCATCAGCGATGGGTCGCAAGTATCGCCCGAGCTGATTGTGCGCGGCAATAGCGAAGATTTAGCCAACATTTTCTGGGGTGATGTGAACCCCGCCTCGAATTACATGCAAGGCGCGATCAAGGTACAAGGTTCCCAGGATAACGTCATGCGCCTGGACGCGATGGCTCTGCTGATTTATCTCGAGGGGCAAAAGGCTTAAGTGGAATTTCGGCGGCACTCCTCGGCGGGAGGCGCAGCGCCAACAGCGGCAGCAGCCAGATCCACAGGCCGCGCAGAGCTGTGAGGAGAAGGCCTTGATCGCCAAGGATGGCTGTATGAGCTGGTCCCCAGGCATAGAAGCAATAGAAACTAAACGAGCTAAAAGCCAGTAAGCGCACTGCCGCGGGCAATTTGAAAAAAGAGAAAGACCAGGATGTCTCGCCGTGTAGGGCTTCAAGCAAGGCAAAAAGACCAAAGAAAGCCACCAGGTACCAGGGCCAGAACCAGGGCGAACCAACGGCGCAGTAGAGCAGCCAGACAAGAGCCATCCAACGAATGAGGCCCGGAACTGAATCTACCTGTCCTGGCCTCCGGAAAGCGCGCCAGCAGAGTATGCTATAGAGAATAAGGAATAGAGCGATGCTGGCGATGTGCGTTGCGTTTTCCGAGACCGATGTATACAGCGCGCGACCCAGGGAATAGACGCGCACGTGTACGATACTGGAGTAGAACTGGTTTACAAAATCAGCCAGACTGTTGATGTTGCGTGTGGAGGCGGGATTGATGCGGATGATGTCAAGTAAACCTGGTTGCCAGAAAGCTGCGTAGAGCAGGACGATGCTTCCGAAATAGGCGGCGATTGACGCGAGTACAGGAGCAATGCGCCTCGATTGGTACCATACATAGAGGAGCAGACCAGGCAGCAGCAGGATGAAATTTAACTTGATAGCGGCGACAAGGGCAAATACCACAATAGCGAGTATATAGGACGGCACGCGCGCTACAGGTTTAGAGAGCAGTGCCCAGATTCCCAGCAGGATGAAAAAGAGGATGGTCGTATCGATGTGTGCGTTAACACATGCCTCGAAGAGCAGCAGAGGATTCCAGCCAAAGGCGAGGGCTGCCCGCATGCGTTGGTTGCTCGAGATGTTGCCGGTAAGACGCTGCAGTTGTCCGCCGAGATGCCACACCAGGGCCGTGGAGCCGAGATGCATAGCAAGGCCGAGCAGGCGTAACAAGATGACCATGCGCACGACACTGCCAATGCCTGTCCCGCCAGCCACCCATTGCAACAAAGAGGTTATGCCTGCCCAGACGGGACCATAGGCGGAGGGTTGGTTTACCCAGTAGACGTAGGGCATGACGGGATCACTCAGGATAGAGGCGGGCCAGGTCGTTAATGGGTTTTGGTGATAGACCACGCCAATGCGCGCGTAGGCGATGTAGGAAAAGATGTCTGAAGAGGTGACGATCGGCATAATCAGACAAGTGAAGCCGAGCAGGAACGTAGAAATAAATAGGAAACGGCGGCTTACTAATACTGGCAAGGAGCGCAAGGCCATGATATAGAGGAGAAATATGCTCAACATGGCAGAGAAGAGCAGGGCCGTTTCTTTCCAGCTTATGGCGTTTGTTGATTTCCATGCAAGTGGAGCTATGGCGCGCTCGAAGCCAATTGGCAGTCCAGGGAACAGCAGGTGAGTGGGCAAGAACGCCTGTTGACCGAGTGCATGCAGGCGTGACAGCAAGGCGTCGTATTCACCGATACCTTGCAAAGGTAAGATGGCATTTATGAGCAACAATGAACATGCCATCAATGCAAGCAGCACAAAGGGAAAGTAACGGACGAAAATAACTATTGAAAAGTGAGTCGAGCGCTGCTTAGGCCACATTATACGCAATTTTTGGATCATAGCCAATGCTTTCTAAAGAGCTCATGTAATTGTTAAATTATTGACACCGTTGGATAGTATAACTACCCAGGATGAATCTTTCATGAAAAAGTATCTTGAAAGCCATTTCTGCGACAAAAGGTAACTATTCCTCTTATTCCGACTGCCAACGAACTGTGTTCTTCTTGTAAGCCATCTTGCCAACGGACTGCGTCCTAGCTTCGCTCAAGCAAGATGCAAGGAGTGCGCTTCGCTCAGGCAGTCGGCAAGGTAGTGCACGCAGAAAAATTCCAGGACTAAAGCGCGATCATAATAAGGGCGTAGGTGGTGTAGAGTTGGGCCGAGATCCTTGAGGTCGCCCTGGTCGTTACGCTTCAGCGAAGGAATTTGCTCTTCCCAATAGTTGTACGAACTAGAGCTTGAAAAAGATACAGAATAGTACCTTATGCTTGAAGAATGGGTACGAAACCCTGGCCGGGCCGGTAGTCGGGTGACTGGTGGCGGAAGTAGGTGTTATAGAGTTGGGCGTAATGACCGCCCTGCTTCATCAGAGTGTTGTGGTTGCCCTCCTCTACGATGCTGCCGCGATCCAGCACGATGATGCGGTCGGCATGACGAATGGTGGAGAGGCGGTGCGCGATGAGGATGGCGGTACGCTGCTGCAGGACGAGATCGAGTCCCTCTTGAATCTGGGCTTCGGTGAGCGGGTCTACACTGGCGGTGGCTTCATCGAGGATGATGATGGATGGGTCTTGCAGCAGGACACGCGCGAGGGCGACGAGTTGTCGCTGCCCCAGCGAGAGCGAGCGCCCCGCTTCGCCTACCAGGGTGTTCAATCCTTCGGGCAGGGCGTCGAGCCAATCACCGCCGCCGATATGCTGCGCGACAAGTGCGACTTCTTCGTCGGTGGCCTCTGGCCGGGCATAGCGGATGTTATCGGTCACGGTGCCTGAAAAGAGGAAAGGGATTTGTGGCACGATGCCCAGGTGTTGATGATAGTCGCGCAGGTCAAAGGTGCGAATGTCGCGCCCATCGATCAGGAGTTGCCCGCCCTGAAATTCGTAGAAACGAGCTACCAGGCGGGCTATGCTGGATTTGCCCGCGCCGGTATGCCCCACAATGGCTATGGTCTCGCCCGCCGCGATTTTTAAGTTGAAGCCAGCCAGCACGGTTTGCCGGTCGTCATAGCTGAAAAACATGTCGCGAAACTCAATCTCACCTGCCAGGCGCGTCACCGGCTGCCGGTCAAGCTGGTGGATACGCGGTTCAGCGTCAATGAGGGCGAAGACGCGCTCGCTGGCCGCCAGGCCAAGCTGGAACTGGCTCCAGAACGAGGCAATACTGGTTAAGGGGAACCAGAGCAGGCGGATGCCTTGCAGGAAGAGGAACCAGTCGCCCGCCGTGATGCTGCCGCCCAGGACATTCCGCCCGCCGAAGTAGATCACGATGACGGTGCCGATATTGGCGACCAGCACAAGCACGGGGAAGACGCCATTATAGACGAAGCCGGAGCGCACGTTGACCTGGTACGATTGCTCGTTGACCTGCTTGAACTCGTCGTACATGTGCTGTTCCTGGCGGAAGTTCTTGGCTACGGTAATGCCGCTGACCACTTCCTGCACGTTGGCATTGACACGCGCCATGGAGCGCTGCGAACGCTGCGTGGTGCGGCGCGCGATGCGACGAAAGC
>VBHV01000642.1:0-17391 GCA_005881995.1 Chloroflexota bacterium
TTGGCATCGTACACAGAGCTTGTTTTGTCTTTAGCTACCGCCCTCGACACGATGCAGCTTGACGAAGTTTGTGCGTGCCTGGCTTGCAATAGGCATCCCACCCATAATCACGACGTATTCTCCCTGCCGCACGAGCTTGTCGTCTAGCAGGCGCTTTTCAACGTCGGCTATCAACTCCTCTGTTGTTCCCCGCATACCGATACGATACGGCCACACTCCCCACCACAGCGCGAGTTGATAGTAGACGTGTTTGGAGGGAGTATACGCCAGAATAGGCACGCGGGGACGGTCTTTTGAGATGAGTCGAGCCGAGTTTCCAGAGCGGGTGAAGACAACGATGTGTTGTACATTCGTGGCCTCTGCAAGCGCACGCGCTGCATGGCTGACCGCCTCAGCAAGAGAGTGATGTCTATGGATAGGCTGTCCGGCAGCGTAATAGTTGGCTTCGGTTTCCAATGCTATACGGGCCATCATCTGAACCGCCTCAATGGGAAAAGCGCCTACCGATGTTTCAGCGCTGAGCATCACGGCATCGGTTCCATCAAGAATAGAATTTGACACGTCATTAACCTCTGCCCTGGTAGGACGAGGATTGGTGATCATCGACTCAAGCATCTGCGTCGCTGTGATGACAGGTAAGCCTTGCTCGTTGCACCTGGCGATAATGCGCTTTTGTATCAATGGTACTTTCTCCTGGGGCATTTCAACGCCCAGGTCGCCTCTCGCTACCATCACGCCATCGGCTACCTCAAGAATTTTATCAAGTTGCTCGACTGCTTCCGGCTTCTCAATTTTTGCGATGAGCGGGATATCTCGCTCTTCCTCTCCCCTATATAGCTCTGTTGTATACTGTCGGATCAGGTGTTTTGCCTCACGGATATCTTCTGGACTGCGTACAAAGCTGAGTGCCACGTAATCAACTCTGTGTTTGATGCCAAACTGCAAATCATCACGATCCTTCTCTGTCAGCGCAGGAGAACTTACCGCAACACCTGGCAAGTTGATGCCTTTATGCTCTTTCAGCACTCCGCCATGCACTACCAGACACTGCACATCGGTTTCGTTCGCACTCAGGACGCGCAGTTCCATCAAACCATCGTCTAGCAGAATGCGGTCACCTGGCTTCACATCTTGCGGTAAATTCTCATAGGTTGTTGAGATGATCTGTCCATTACCTACGATATCACGAGTGGTAATTGTTACCTGGGTACTATCAACAAGGCTGACAGGCTTCCCGTCTTGGAGAGCGCCGGTGCGTATTTTCGGCCCCTGTAAGTCCTGTAAAATAGCCACCGCACAGTCAAGGCGGGCAGAAATAGCACGCACACGTTCAATAACTTGCCGATGCTCATCATGGGTGCCATGTGAGAAGTTAAGGCGCGCCACATTCATCCCCGCGCGCATGAGCTGTTCCAGTTTTTCCTCGCTATTTGTAGCTGGGCCTATCGTACAGACTATCTTTGTACGGCGCATTGAATAGTTCCTCTTCCGTAGCTTTAGTTAGGGAAGCCTTTCCCCATTTGGTAGTAGGGCCATAGGATAGCTTTGTTCAAACGCATTGTAAATTGTAAGAGGAGTGTACACCCTACAAAGACATGCTGCAAGTTCTGAAAGATGTGATAAAGACCCGATCGCCTTCCTCTTGACTCTGTACCATACTACAGAGTGTATACTTCTTTTTGAAGGAGGAACAGCGATGGATATGCTCTCGATTGGGCAAGTTGCCCACAGAGCCGGGGTCGGGGTGGAAACCGTTCGTTTCTATGAGCGCCAGGGCCTGCTAGAGGAACCGCCGCGCCGCGCCTCTGGCTATCGTCAATACTCCGAGCAGGTCATCAAGCGTCTCCGGACAGACTTCCTGTGAAGAGGTCAAGGGGCGCACCGAGGCGAAAATCGCTGAGGTGGAGCAGAAATTGCTCGAGCTACAACGCATGCGGCAAGCCTTGCTCCAGGTGGCCACACTTTGTACCGGACAAGGACCCGCAAGTGCCTGTCCCATGCTTGATGCGCTCGACCAGCAAGAGACGCTTGATCAGATTGTCGGTCGAGAAGCGTGAGCAACGGGCATATATTCCCTGTGGAGTTTGATTCCTATGCCATTGATCTGGTCGAGTGCCGCTCCACGAAACGCCAAACGGAGAGGAAGAGACACGACACGATGACGTTCACACACGCGTCCTACGACCTGGTGATTCTCGGCAGCGGCTCGACCGCCTTTGCCGCGGCCCTGCATGCAGCCGAACTGGGCAAAACCGTCGCCATGACCGAATATCGCACGGTAGGCGGCACCTGCCCCAATCGCGGGTGCCTGCCTTCCAAGAATCTGATCGAGGCCGCCCGCCTTGTTTACGAGGCCGCCCACCCTCATTATCCAGGCCTGTTCCCGGTGCAGATGCCGGTCAATTGGGCAGAACTGGTCGCTCAGAAAGACGAGATCGTCCAGGAATACCGCGCCCACAAGTACGAGAGCCTGCTCGACCATCCCGAGCGTATCCAGGTTGTGCCAGGCCGGGCGACCTTTGTTTCCGATCATGAGGTGGAGGTGCGTAGCGCCGAGGAGGTACGCCGCCTGGTTGGGGAACAAATCCTGATCGCAACCGGATCAACCCCATATATTCTCCCTCTTGCAGGGCTGGCTGATGTTTCCTATCTGACCAGCGATTTGCTGAGTTCTGCCGATGACCCCTGGGAAACCGAACTGCGCGAACAGCCTCGCTCGCTGTGCGTTTTAGGTGGCGGTGCCATTGCGCTTGAACTGGGCCAGATGTTTGCCCGCTTTGGTACTCAGGTCACGCTCGTCACGCGCGGCAAGAGCATTCTCTCTGGCTACGAGCCGGAAATCGCCGAGGCCCTCACCGATCTGCTTCGGGAGGAGGGGTTACGCATTGTTACGTCAGAGCAGGCGTGCGGCGTAGAGCGCGCGGGAGAGGGAGTGATCCTTTCGACCCTGCATCATGAGGGCCACCAGACATTCACTGCCGAAAAGCTCCTGATCGCTACGGGACGCCGCCCCAACACGCGGGAGCTTGGTTTGGAGCAGGTGGGCGTGGAGGTTGACGCAACGGGAGCTGTACGCGTGGATCGCACCCTGCAAACGTCCATCCCTCATATCTGGGCTGCAGGTGACGTGATTGGACGAGAAACCGAAAGCCAGATGGCGACGCCGGTGGGCGCGCATGACGGCAAGATCGCCGCGCACAACGCGCTCTCTGGGGAGCGACTGCGTGAGGTAGATCATGTGGTGATCCCGCGCGTCATCTTTACCAGCCCCCAGGTGGCAGTGGTGGGCCTGACGGACGAGGAAGCGGCGGCTGCCGGGATTGCCTGCAATTGTAACACTATCCCCTTGAGTGTGGTTCCACGTGCCGGGGCCATCCGCGATACCCGTGGCGTCATCAAGATGGTTCTGGACGATGCAACGCGCCGGGTCATTGGGGTCTCCATGCTGGGCACCAATGCCGGAGAGGTGATCCACGAGGCGGCAATGGCGCTTCGGTTCGGGGCTACGACAGACGACTTCATTGATCTGATCCATGTCTATCCGACGATGGCCGAGGCCCTCAAGTTGGTCGCCATCTCGTTTACTAAAGACGTGAATCGCCTCAGTTGCTGTGTCAGTTGAAGTACGCAGCACCCATGGAAAGCAGAACGTTCACAACAGAACAGGAAGGTACCCATGCCACGTCTTTCACTTGACGCGATTGCCCAGCGTTTATCCGAGCAGTTACAATGTGAGCAGGAAGACCTCTGCCGCTCGATTCTCCATCAGGTGAGCAGAGGCAAGCCGCTCTCGAGAGCGAGTCTTGCGACCTCGCTGCAGATCAACCAGAACGAACTGGAACACCGCCTCGCACGCGTGCGGGATACCGAGTTTGATTCTGAGGGCAATATTATTGGCTGGGGCGTCACCCTGATGCCGACCCGCCATCGCTTTCAGCTAGACGGGAAGGTCCTCTTTACCTGGTGCGCCTTTGATACGGTGCTCTTTCCCCCCTCTTTGGGGCAGACAGCGCACGTGTCCTCGACCTGCCCGAGCACCGAACAGTTCATTACGTTTGTGGCCACGCCCGAAGGGGTAGTCAGAGACCTGACCCCATCCCACAGTGTCATGTCACTCATCATCCCGGCCAATCGCCAGGACTGTGTGCGAGCCACGTTCTGTGAGCAGTCCCTCTTTTTCTCGACGGCGCAAGCCGCCTCCAGCTATCTGGCTGCTCATCCTGAAGCGGTGCTGCTTTCCATCGAGGAAGCGGCGGTAGTGGGAAAGCGCGTTGCCGCTTCTCGATTCGTGAGTCAGAGAAGCCCAACCAGCCCGGTGAGAAAGAAGAGAGGAATGAGCGCTCACTCGCCCTGAGAATCCCAAACCCTCCTGTATTTTCCCCACCGGCTATACTCTCCTTAGAACCATCTCGCCCTTCCTGCTGTCTGCCCACTCTTCTCTACCAGAAAGGAATCGTTCCATGAACAGCGACACCAAAACTCTCCCGTTTCCAACTCTCCCACCTCCTCTTTGCATGGTTAACCTCAACCATTCAAAAATAATACCGAGCAAAATGAGCGGTATTTGCACACTATCGTAACGTCTGTTACATTTTTCCCTACAAATTAGCAGCACAATTGGCTCTCAAGCTCTCTAGCAAAGTCGCAAACTCCTCGCTACTCCACCCAGGAGAGACAGTAAGCCTGTTGATGGCAAACCGGTACGTTCGTGCGTTCCAACCGCCATCCTCAACCGCGAACGCAATCTCGTAGTGTTGGCGTACTACCTCCTGGATAGCCTGGTTAAAGCGCCCGTAGGGATAGGCAAATGCGCGTATGGGAATGCCCAGCTTTTCTTCGAGCAGGCGTTTGTTGACCAGTACGGCCTCTTGCAATTCGTGCGCGTGCAGGCGCGTCATGCAGAAGTGCGCGTGACTATGTCCTCCGATATCGCGGCCGCTTTTATGCCATGCGCGCAGTTCGTCCCACGTCAGGTGGTTGATATCATAACAGGCTCTAGGGTTCCAGCGATTGCTTTGCCCGACGTAGGCTGAGATCACGAACAGGCTGGCCTGCATCCCATAGGTTTGTAACATCGGCAGCGCTACATGCACAGCGGGGCCTCTTGTTTGCCGTCGACGATAGCGATGGCCTGGTCGAGTGAGAGCGTGGTGTAATCGTGCGTATGCAGGTAGCGTAGTTGCCCCGCAAATGCCTCTTCTGAAATGGCAATTGTATCATGAATGCTGCGATTGATGATGTGGTAGTTCAGGGTTAGGAACATCACGTTGCCCCTCTTTCCATTGTTAGCGACTCTCTCCATGCCTCTCTATCTTACACCGGCATGAGCGCGGGCTGTCCATGCTGTCCATGCTGCCCGCCCATTTCTTCTCATTGACAATTGCGGCATAGCATGCTATTCTAGGCATGCCGTAGTTCAGGAACGCTTGTTACGCTGCGCTGAGACGCGGCGCTATCATTATTAGAGACCCCCTTATCGCGACAGATTGAGTCAGGTCCAAGGGGAAGAGGTGAGAGAAAAAACACATGAGTGTGAAAATTCGCTTGAAACGTGTGGGGAAGAAGAAAGCCCCCAGTTATCGTGTCGTGGTTGCCGATGCGCGGTCCCCACGAGATGGTCGTATTATTGAAAACATCGGTTGGTATAATCCCCTGGTCGAGCCCTCCGCCATCCATATTGATGCTGAAAAAGCGCTGGGTTGGCTGAAAAATGGCGCGCAACCTACCGAATCTGTGACATCGTTGCTCAAACGTGCCGGGATAATGGATCGGTTCGTACAGATGAAAACGGCTGCAAATACCAAGACTGAAGAGTAGCCGAGGGGTAAAACATGCGTAGACTCGTTGAGTACATCGCACGATCGTTAGTAGACGATCCAGCTTCAGTAGAGGTTCGCGAAGTTCGCAATGATCGCCACGCCCTGGTATTGGAATTGCATGTCGCGCCCGATGACTACGGGAAAGTGATTGGCCGCCAGGGACGTGTTGCTAAGGCCATGCGTACATTGCTGCGAGCGGGTGGTACGCGCGAAGGGCGCCATACGTCACTCGAAATCCTCTAGCCGTGGTGGATGCGTGTGAAGTTGGCGGAATGAAACGCGACCCGCGTTTAACATACTGTATGTTGGACAGGTGGTAGCCCTTTTTGGTGTGCGTGGCGAGCTTAAGGTGCGCCTCCTCACCGATATTCCCAATCGTTTCTCCGAACTCGATGCGGTCTATGTAGGGCAACAACATACACGGCATGTCATCGAGAGCGTGCGCCCTTACAAGGGCGAAATGATTATCTTGAAATTGGCCAACTTCGACGATGCTAATGCCGCCGAAGCGTTGCGCAATGCTGAACTGCAGATTCCGTTGAGCAAGGTGGCGAAACTTCCGCCGGATTCCTATTATCAGCATGATATCCTCGGTTTGCAGGTTCTTACGCTCGGTGGGAAAGCCGTGGGCACGATTGTGGATATTATCGTCACCGGCAGCAATGATGTCTATGTCGTTAAAACGCTCGATGGCACGCAGCAACTCATTCCTGCCATCAAGGACGTAATTAAACAAATTGACCTGATTCGACGCACCATGCATATTGACCCCATCCCCGGTTTGTTAGATAATAGTGATGAGCAAGACAGAGAGGAGGAAGAATCCGCAGAAGAGGCGAAGGGAATACAGGGATGAGTTTTCGTGTTCTCGTATGGAAAGAGGCGTATTTTGTGAAACTCGTCGGTACCTGTATTCGTATAGATAGCAATACGGGCCATACAGTTTAACGCCGACATACCAATACCAAAGATTGTATACGTATTTTGTAGGGAGGTGTCTCGTGTCCGACCGTACCCCAACGTTTGCTGATCTGTGTAACGCAATCGCCGATGGTAGTATCGTTGCCACCCTCGATGGCTCAATGTACGAGGTGCGTGTCCTCGATATACGACGCTATCTTGACAGGGTTCATTCGCAGCAGACTCTTTCTGGGAGCGATACACAGGCTTCCTTACCAGGTAACGACTTGCGTAACTGGTTTGCATCAGTTCGGAGCTTCGTCGCATAAGGCCGTCAAGGCCGCTTTTTTTTGCGCTTTTTTCTCCTGGTGCAGCATTTCCTCAGAGGAAGGCAATCTGCACGCGGGAAAGCGGTTGCGTTCAAGGCAAGGAAGGACTATAATAGTCTCAATGAAGTGAACAGGGCGTAACGTACTTGTACGCCTATGATGTAGAAAGGTACCGTATGGAGCCGCTTGATACCGATCTGGAGTATGTATCGCATGAACCCCGTCCAACCACCCCAGGTTCACGCTTAGGTGCTCTGTTGATTTTCCCAATCCTGGGAGTGTTAATTCTTCTCACCTTTATTGGCGCGGCAATTTTCCAGTGGAATATTTCGGACCTGATCGATACCTTTGTTGGTTTGATGCTGGTCTTCTTCGTCGCGTTTATCGTCATGCTTTTCTGGGCATTTGCTCCACGCGCTAACCAGGCCTGAAGTAGTATTGCAGAGGGTTTTGCTACCCTGAAAACAGGATTACATGCTCAAAACGATCTGGCAACCTGTTTTCAGGGTAATATATTGTTTCGGTGCGTTAAAAACGCTTCCTCAAGAGTGACCGTTCTGGTCTACTTGCTCTTTCACCACAATACGCGCAAGCTCTGGATCGGTATCCCTGTTCTCGTCTTGGTCGATGGCAAGCAAAGCTTTGCGATAGACGCTGATGAAATCCAGAAACTCTAACGTTTCCTCTACCGTCAGATCGAAACAAATGCCCGATGGATGTTTGAGTACCAGAAGTCCATCTTCTTCCAAACGTACTCGATAGCGTCCGACGATGGCATCCATCATGATATTTTCCTTCCCAGGCAAGTTTTTTGCTCATCTGCCTGTAAATGTCAATGGTTCCCTGCTTCTCTTGTAAATAACGTCCTTACTAGGGAGATGTTATCCGCTTGCCAAAAGTTCCCAATTTTCATTGAAATAAACGACTTATTACTATAGTAATCGGGGAGAAGCGAAATTACAAGCTACCAGTACATGTGTCTAAGCAATCTGTGTATGGGCGTGCTCATCAACGCTGAAATCGGGGAGCGATCCCCACAAAACCCGCCCTAACAATTCAGCCGATTCGACCAGGCGCGGCCCAGAACGATTAAGGTATGCATTCCCGTCAATAGCAAAAACACGCCCATTTTTAACGGCGCGTAAAGCTGACCAGGCGGGGTGCTGCTGTAAAAGAGGAACATCCTGCATTGTGCGTTCAAGCGAGAAGCCGCAGGGAGAGAGGACCAGCACGTCGGGGTCTGCTGCTTGCAGTTCTTCCCAACTCAGCCAGGGTGAGTGCTGGCCAATCTCACCAAAGATATTTTCTCCGCCCGCGAACTCGACCAGTTCGGGCGTCCAGTTGCCCGCCGCCATCAATGGATCGAGCCACTCAAGCACGGTAACACGCGGTTTATTTGCCGCGGAAGCGGTTATCTGGCGCAGGTGCGCCAGGCGTTGTTGGTAGCTCTGTACCAACGCCGCGGCCTGTCTTTGCCTGTCCAATGCCTCGCCGACGCGCAAGATATCCTCCCACACATCGCTCAAACGATGCGGAGCCAGGGCAACAATGCGCGGCTGTAAACCTGTGAGCTGCTGAACAGCCTGCATAACGTCGCGTTCACTGACGGCGCAGACCTCGCACTGCGTTTGTGTAAAAATCACATCTGGTCGGAGCGATTGAAGCTGCGCTACATCGATGGCATAGATACTCAACGCTTTGAGCGCGGCATTCTGAGGCTCCAGTTTACTCTGCGCGAGTTGTTTGATCTGGGCATCTATCGATGCACTGCTGACATCGGTGTTGATCTGTACCGTGCTGACAACTGGCAAAGCCTGTACTTCCAGGGGATAGTCGCATTCATGCGAACGCCCCACCAGTTGATCCAGGCAGCCAAGCGCCGCAATCATTTCGGTCGCGCTTGCTAAAAGAGAAACGAGACGCAAGTGGGCTCCTTATTGAATGAATACCTGTTGATGAAATTATACCACACAAGAAAGCTAGAGTTAAGCCGTATCAAAAGATGCTCATCTATTGACAGAGAAACACCGTATGGTTATTAATTAATAATGAGTGAGGGAAACTCTGCACAGTCAATCCCTCCTACTGAGTGCTTGCGAGTACACAGAACCCGTGACAACCTATACACCTAGACTCTCCTGACAAGGTAGTCGAACAACAAGAAGAAAGGACGTTTCTATGGCAGAAAACACCTTCCAGAAATCCAGTATCACCGGCGAAGCGGCAGAACGGATCATTAAGGCCGCCGAGGCAAAGGCTCAAGAAATGGGCAAGCCAATGAGTATTGCTGTATGCGATGAGGACGGGGTGCTCAAGGCATTTCGCCGCATGGATGGGGCACCACTTTTGAGCGTGCAAATTGCGCAAGACAAAACCTATACCGCTATCAGCTTTGGGGGCATGGCAACACATGAATGGTTTGACTTCATCAAGAATGATCCGCCCCTGCTCCATGGTATCGTGAAAACAGACCGCTTAACCGTATTTGGCGGTGGCTATTGGGGTAAGCGGTGGTCACTACTCAGACGATATGAAAGTAGCTCAAGCCGGTTTAGAAGCGCTTTAAGGAAAGCTCGATTACTTCATGCCAGCGCCCCACCATGTGGGGCGCTGGTTCCCTTCACTGCTGAACTTTGTAACGGCGTTCCAATTCCTGAATGTCAGCAAGACCGATATGCTGCGTGAATTGAGCGAACGTCACCATTTGCGAGCTAAAAGATGTCGGCGTTTCTCCCCGTTTCAGGAGTTCCAGCAGCTTCAGCATCGCAGACGTGGCGGCAAAAAGCATACTAACGGGGAAAATGACGAGCTTAAAGCCCAGGATGCGTATTTCGTCTAAAGACAGCAGGGGAGTCTTTCCGCTCTCGGCCCAGTTGTACAGGAGGGGTACACCAGGAAAAGCTTGAACGATGGCCTGGAGTTCTTCCATTGAGCGAGGAGCCTCGATAAAAATAACATCTGCTCCTGCCTCTCGATACGCCTGTCCCCTGCGCAGCGCATCTTCGAGGCCGTTTACGGCGTTGGCATCGGTGCGCGCAATGATGACGAAATCGGGGTCTTGACGGGCATCAACGGCGGCGCGGATTTTCTGCACCATTTCGTCCATAGGGATAACCTGTTTCCCCTCCATATGACCGCACTTCTTGGGCCAGACCTGGTCTTCGAGGTGTAGGCCTGCGACTCCAGTACGCTCATATTCACGAATGGTGCGCCGAACATTGATTGGATTGCCATAGCCAGTATCGGCATCTGCGATCAGTGGCAGATCACCAACAACGGCTGCCAGGGCAGAGGCGCGGCTGACCATCTCGCTCATCGTCAACAGTCCGACGTCGGGCTGACCAAGCACACTGGCGGCAGTGCCAAAGCCGGTCATATAGACAGCGCTAAATCCTGCCTGGGCAATCAAGCGCGCGCTCAAAGCATCATATGCGCCCGGAGCAACTAGCAGCTCTGGGCCAGCCAGCAATTCACGTAAACGTGTCGTGGCACGCATAGCAATGTCCTTTACTGACAGGAAGCAAGATGATTAGATGTCTGTCAGTGTATGCCATTCCGGTTATTATAGCAAGAGGTGAGATTTTTTTACAGGCTATTGACAACATAACACCGTTCAAATATGATACTTCTCAACATTCACAATATGGGAGCGCTGCATGCACATTATTCATGGAACCTGGATTCCTGAGGACTCACACGCGTTCATCCAGAGCGGAGCATTCTACCTGTGGGTAGAGACGGATACGCCAATAGGCACAACTCGACACCGAGGTGACCCCGTTCACCCCAGGCACCTCATGTCTACAGCTCTGGCCGCGTTTCTTACCGAGAAACTGGGCCTGCGGGAATCTACTTCGAATTGCTGCGCTATGCGGATGAAGAGGAGCCTTTGGAATTTGACCTGGCGCCCTGGCAGGTCTCTTGCTACCAGGTGTCAGACGTCTTCTCAACGCTGAACGACATCCATTTTATCGCCCTCAATGCAGCTGAGGATTTCCAGCTGGGAGCGGATCTCCTGTTCTGGCACCAGTACTCCCAGGCGCTCAAAGGCATTATCGCCAAAGACCAGTACATCCCCGCCCTGAAGTATCAGGCGCTCCCGTCCGCTCCGGCTAAAGGCAAGCGGGCGAAGAACATCGACAGTTTCGAGCTTCACCCGGGATGGGAGTTGCTGTCCGACACCTATGAGACGACCATCCAGCGCTATATTGCCGCCATGCCAGAAGTGTGTACCGCGGGGCTGAACAGCCCGGATGGCGCTGCATTGTTTGACAAGGAGTCCTTGCTCCGCCACTTCTCAGAGTGCCTCTTGAACAACGTAGTCACCGGGACGCCCTTTACGGCGAAATTCGACCAGCAGATCGCGGACACGCTCCTGTACGGGTGTGTCTATCCATACCGTCCGGTCTTGCAGCCCTCGGCTAACACGCTGGAGGACTACAAGCATTGGCTGGCCTGGCGCGCAAACTTAACCAGGGCGCACACGGGAGCAGGTTTCACCCTCTGTTTCCGCCTGGAAGAGGCAACCCCAGTTGATATGGATAACTGGCAACTGCACTTTCTCGTCGCTGCCAGGCACGACCCTTCGCTCAAATTGAGCCTGGACGAGTATTGGCATCTCAATCCGAAGGCCCGTGCCGAGGCTGCCCGGCCCTTTGGCCAGGACTTCGAGAAAAATCTATTGCTGGCCCTGGGGTATGCCGCGCGCATCTATCCCACGGTCTGGAATGGGCTGGCCACTGACCAGCCGACCGGGTGCCGCCTCAATCTGGATGAAGCTTTCGCATTCCTGAAGGAGAGCGCCTGGGTGCTCGGAGACGCGGGCTATACTGTCATCGTCCCGGCGTGGTGGACACCCCAGGGACGACGGCGTGCGAAGGTTCGCCTCAAAACATCGCTGCGTTCGCCCAAGGGATCAGCTGCAGCCAGTAATGGCTATTTCAGTCTCGGTGCGATCATCTCTTACGAGTACCAGTTGTCGATTGGAGGCCAGGTAGTCTCGGCAGAGGAATGGCAGCAGCTCGTTAACGCGAAAACGCCCCTGGTGCAGTTCCGGGGTCAATGGATGGAACTTGATCGCGACAAGATGCAGCAACTCCTCGAGTTCTGGCAGACGCACCAGCACGAGGAGCAGGAGATCACGCTCCTGGATATGCTGAAGATTGGGGCTGAGTCCGAGGATGACCTGGAATGGGACCATGACCAGACCCTGCGGGAGATGCTGTCCCGGCTCAATGATAAGAATGCGTTCGCGCCCATTGAGGATCCGCTAAACTTGCAGGGAACTCTGCGCGACTACCAGAAGCGCGGCGTTGGTTGGCTGCAATATCTGGAGAACCTGGGCTTGAATCCCTGCCTTGCCGACGACATGGGCCTGGGCAAAACCTTGGAGGTTATTGCTCGCCTGCTCAAGGAGCGCGAGGAGGCCGGTAACGTACCACCAACCCTCGTCATCGCGCCGACCTCCGTGCTGGGCAACTGGCGCAAGGAGATCGAGCGCTTCGCGCCGCAATTGCGCACGCTGGTGCATCAAGGCATCACGCGGCTGAAAGACAAGCAGAACTTCGCGGAGACATCTTCGAAGTACGATGTCGTCCTGACCTCATTCGCGCTGGCCCGCCTGGACGAAAAACTCTTGCAAAGCATGGAGTGGCATCGCGTGGTGGTCGACGAGGCGCAGAACATCAAGAATCCACATGCTGCCCAGACGCGCGCGATTCTCAAGCTCGCAGCTCCGCACCGGCTCGCCCTGACCGGCACGCCCGTCGAGAACCGCCTGCGCGATCTGTGGTCCATCTTCAACTTCCTCAGTCCAGGCTACCTGGGCAAGGAAGCGCAGTTCCGCAAGACCTTCGAGTTACCCATCCAGAAAGACAATGACATGGCCAGGTCGGCGGCCTTAAAGAAGTTGGTAGAGCCATTTATCCTGCGGCGTGTCAAGACCGACAAACGCATTATCGACGACCTGCCGGATAAGATCGAGCAGAAGATGTTTTGCACGCTCTCGTCCGAACAAGCCTCGCTCTACGAGGCTGTCGTCAAAGATGTTGAAGAGCAATTGAACGAGGCCGAGGGCATCCAGCGCAGAGGCTTGATCTTATCCACGCTGCTGAAACTCAAGCAGATCTGCAACCACCCGGCGCAGTTCCTGCAGGATGGCAGCGCCTTTACCACCGAGCGTTCCCACAAGCTCCAGCGGCTTGGGGAGATGGTCGAAGAGGTGATTGATAGCGGCGAGAGCGCGCTTATCTTCACCCAGTTTACAGAGATTGGGGGCGAGTTGGAGCGGTATCTCGAACACACCCTGCATTACAACACGTACTACTTGCATGGTGGAACCAGCGTGGCACGGCGGGAGCGCATGATTGCCGAGTTTCAAGATCCCGAGACCGAGCCGTCGTTGTTTATTCTCTCACTGCGGGCAGGCGGTGTCGGGCTGAATCTGACAAAAGCCAATCATGTCTTCCACTTCGACCGTTGGTGGAACCCCTCGGTCGAAGATCAGGCCACCGATCGCGCTTTCCGTATCGGCCAGCGCAAGAACGTCTTCGTGCATAAGTTTGTGGCTATGGGTACGATGGAAGAACGCATTGATGCCATGATCGAGGACAAGAAACGGCTCTCCTCGCTGGTTGTGGGCTCCGATGAGTCCTGGCTGACGGAACTCGACAACGATACTTTCAAAGAGCTGATCGCGCTGCGTCGCAGCGCGGTACTGGAGTGAAGACGATGGCACAGTTCAGTCGCACCTGGTGGGGCCAGCGCTTTATCGAGGCCCTGGAACAATTTACCGATCCGGCCCGTCTCGGACGTGGGCGGTCATACGCGAGTGGAGGACGCATCCTCGAATACAAGATCGCCAACGGCACAGTCACGGCCAGGGTGCGCGGCTCGATTAATCCGTACTTTGGCGTCTACAAAGAACCTATCTACAAGACCACTATCACGATCAAAGCGATCTCCTCCGCCGATTGGAAGAAGGCTATTCGTCACATTGCCTCACGGGCGGACCTGGTCACAAAACTGCTGATGAACGAGATGCCCGATACGATTGAGGATGCCTTCTCCGGGCTGGGTCTGCATCTCCTGCCGCACAGCGAGAGCGATTTCGTAACCGACTGTTCATGCCCGGACTGGGCGAACCCCTGCAAGCACATCGCCGGGGTCTACTACCTGCTGGCGTCCGCCCTGGACCGCGATCCTTTCTTGATGTTCGAGCTGCGGGGTTTGTCCAGAGACGACTTGCATGCCGAACTGGTCCGCTCGCCGCTGGGACAAATCCTGTCGTCGGCTCTGAAGTCGGAAGAGGTTCCCGAGGTGGAGCCGGTTGAGTCCTACTACACTCGCCCGGCCAGGGAGCCAGAAGCGGCAGTAGCCAGTCACAAAGAATTCTGGACTGGCGCGAAGAGGCTGCCTGCACCACTGGCCAGCGCCTCGCAAGCAAGCGTCCCGGCGCTGCTGATCAAGAAGCAGGGGGATTATCCACCATTCTGGCACAAAGATGTGTCGTTCATCAGCGTGATGGAAGAGCTGTATGACCGCGTACGCACAAAAAACAGGCAGATGAAGTGAGACAAGGCCCATCCAGCCATGAGCAAGAAATAAGAGAGTCAGCAATTCAATTCCACCGATCTTCCAGCTAATGGTTCATCGTCTCTAAACTTCAGAACACACTCTCATGTAAAAAGAACAACCGTCCACAAAGATGGTTACGTGTTGTATACTACGCATCAGTTATGCTCGTGCCATCGGATGCATGGCAGCGTGTTGAGTTGAGAGGACAGAACGTGCAAAGCCGTGTGCGTGATTACTGGTCAATCTGGAAACAGTTTGTGCTGCATGGTGTGATGCAGGAAGGTATGCTTCCTCCGGCGCTCATGCAATCGTGGCGGCGTTGCGCTGCACTTGGCCTTGATCCCTACGGCGATCCCAGCCTGGAAGATAGCACTCAAACTGCCGTGTCCAGCGTTTCGCAAAAGCTACTTTCCCTGGTCCGTCCTGTGATGGAGGATTTACACCAGTTCGTGGAGGAATCTCCTTGTGTGGTGGTGTTTGCCGATGTCGAAGCACGTATTGTGGATTACTTCGGCGACCGTGTCATACAAGAGGAGTTGGAGCACCTGGGTCTGAACATAGGCGCATCCTGGAATGAGGAGCGCCAGGGAGCCAATGCGCTTGTCCTGGCTTTGCAAGAGTCCTTTCCAATCCAGCTTGATGGCGCCATGCATTATCGGGCCGCGCTCCATCCGCTCTATACCTCAGCTGCGCCGGTGCACGATCTCCTGGGACGTGCCGTGGGCGTTCTGGGGGTTATTGGCCACCACGAAACCTGCCATCCTCACACGCTGGGTATGATTACCGCGGCTGCTCAGGCCATTAGCAATCAGCTACAAATGCAGGTTTGGTTGAGCAATGCTAATGATCTCTTAGTTGAATTGAAAACCATCCTCGAAACCCTGCCTGAAGGGATTCTCTTATTGCGGCGTGATGGTGTTATTTCTCAAATGAATGCTCCTGCTGGCTCTATGCTTGGACTGGTGCCCGAGAAGGTGACAGGGAGACGACTGAGCGATGTGTTACCCCTACCTGCCGTACTGGCACAGGCTATACTTCGCCAGCAGCAACTTGCGGACGAAGAACTGGTTTTTGATACCGTGCGTGGACGCGCGCCCTGCCTTTGCTCTCTGAAAGCCATCTCAAGTTATCGACCTGAAACTGGCCTGGAAACTATTGTTAGCTCGCCTGGCCTGCTTCTTTCAGAACCGGTGGCAGCCGATGGCTTTGTGATGATCTTGCGCAGCATCGAACGAGTGCAGAAACTGGTGAACCGTTTGACGGGTGCGCACGCGCGTTTGACCTTTGCCAACGTGGTGGGTGAGAGTCCGGCACTGAAAGAGGCTATGAGGCTGGCGCGGCTGGCGGCGAATAGTAACTCTACCGTGTTGTTGCACGGAGAGACCGGGACAGGCAAGGAAATTTTCGCGCAGAGCATTCACAATAGCAGCGGGCGAACTGATGGGCCGTTTGTGGCGGTCAACTGCGCCGCCATCCCACGCGAGTTGATAAACACCGAGCTATTTGGCTATGAAGGGGGTTCCTTCACGGGCGCGGACCGCCAGGGACGTTCCGGCAAATTTGAGCAGGCACACCGGGGCACGCTGTTTCTCGATGAGATTGGGGATATGCCGCTGGATTTGCAAACGGCTCTGCTGCGTGCCATCGAAACACATACGATTGTGCGCGTCGGTGGTCAAAGGGTGATCCCTGTTGATGTGCGTATCATAGCCGCAACGCATAAAGACCTGCGAGAAGAAGCGCGGCGTGGCAATTTTCGCTCTGACTTATTCTATCGTTTGAATGTCTTGACCATCCATATCCCCGCGTTACGGGAACGCGCCGACGATCTGCCCTTACTCGTGCAACATTTCTTACAGCGTCAAAGCCGCGTTATGGGTCGTGCGCTCACCATCACCCAGGAAGCGATGGCAAGCATTCAGGCCTACAACTGGCCTGGAAATATCCGCGAACTTGAGAACATGCTGGAACGTGTGACGTATCTCATGCCGAAATCTTCTATTACCGTCGATGATCTCCCACTTGAGCTACAGCAAATCGGTGGGCATGTCGAACTCTCCGGGCAATCCACCTCAGGACGCTCTGTGGATACTAAGAAGAATCATCAGCCGCTACAGCAGTTGACTCCCGACGTAGACACGGCGGGCGCCTTGAAAGAGCGCAGTAGCAACGCGGAAATACAGGCTATCGTACAAGCTCTGGATGCCAGTGATGGCCAGATCACGCGCGCAGCGGTACTGCTGGGGATCAGTCGCACGACATTGTGGCGCAAGATGGCGAAATATGATCTGACGTCATCGCATGAAGGCGGGAGTAAATACTGATTTTTTGTTGTTTGAAGTGAGTAATGGCTGCATCCAACGTCAGGGTGAATTTGACGAACAAAGACGATAACTCTATAACTGAGAAACAGCGTGAGATGAAAAGAAGGAGTCAACTATGACAGACCCATCCATCCCGGCCGCGACCCGCATTGGACACGTCCACCTCAAGGTTGCCGACCTGGAGCGCGCTATCGGCTTCTACCGCGACTACCTGGGCTTCGACCTGCTCTTCAACATGGGGAGCGCGGCTTTCCTCTCCGCGGGGGGCTACCATCATCACATTGGCCTCAATACCTGGGAGAGCAAGGACGGGTCGCCTCCCGCCCCCGGTACGACGGGCCTGTACCACTTCGCTATCAACTATCCGACGCGCAAAGATCTGGCCGTCGCGCTCAAACGCCTGCTTGATCATGGCTGGTCAATTGACGGAGCGTCCGATCATGG
>VBHV01000642.1:17592-18485 GCA_005881995.1 Chloroflexota bacterium
CTGTTCACCGCGATGTCGGTGTTCTGGGGCATTCCATATCTATTTATCAAAATCGCGGTGCGGGAACTTGATCCCAGCGTGGTGGTATTTGCTCGCGCCGGGATTGCGGCGGCTGTCCTCCTCCCCGTGGCGGCCCAGCGCGGGGTGATGCGAAAGCTCCGCGGGGCCTGGCTCGCGATTGCTGCGCTTGCCTGTGTGCAGATCGTGGGTCCATTTCTATTGATCAGTTACGGCGAGCAGCACATCGCTTCGTCGCTCACCAGCTTGCTCATCGCCGCCGATCCACTCCTGGTTGCCCTGTTCGCGCTGCGCTTCGATCCAGGTGAACGTGTAAGTGGTCTGCGTCTGGTCGGATTGCTGATCGGTATGGGAGGTGTAGTTGTCCTGTTGGGTCTCGACGTTGGCGGAGACGGGCAAAGGCTATTCGGGGCGGCTCTGGTCCTGCTCGCCGCTGCGGGTTACGCCGCCTCTGCTCTGCTCATCAAGCGACCAACTATCGCTGCCCTACCCAGTCTCGGCGTAGTGGCCTTGCAGTGCACCATTGCCGCCGTTGTGGTGCTGCCGCTGGCTGTGACGAGACTTCCCAGTAAGGTACCAGGTCTGGAGGTCATGGCGAGCCTGCTGGTACTCGGTGTAATCTGCACCGCGCTGGCCTATCTGACCTTCTTCGCGCTCGTGGCCGAGGTCGGGGCCAGCCGTGCCAGCGTCATCACCTACGTCAACCCGGCCGTCTCCGTCCTTCTTGGCGTCACCGTGCTCGGTGAATCGCTCACCGCAGCCATTATCGTCGGATTCCTGCTGATCATCCTCGGGTCCTGGTTGTCGACCGGTGGTACCCTACCACCTCAGCTGGGACACCTGCTGCGTCCACGCATCCAGCAAACAGGTACAGA
>VBHV01000666.1 GCA_005881995.1 Chloroflexota bacterium
ACAATGGCCCACACGCCTGATGCTCATCTCACGCACCTGGCGCCCACAAGGGGCGCCAAATACGTTCCTACGGCCGCCCGGCCTCCTGCGTGGATTCCCCGGCTTCGGTTGGTGCGTATTGACGCCCCTTGTGAGCGGTCAGGTGCGCGAGCATCAAGCGCTTCAAGATGTGGCGTTGCCTGGAATTTAGCGCGTTGTAGCATCCTCGTTCGAGAGAACTTCGTCAACCAGGCCATACTCAACCGACTGTTGCGCAGTCAGGAAGTAGTTGCGGTCAGCATCCTGCTGGATGCGCTCGCGCGTCTGACCGGTGTGACGAGCCAGAATGTCATAGATGCTGCTGCGCAGGCGCAGGATCTCACGGGCCGTGATTTCGATATCCGCCGCCTGTCCTTCAGCACCGCCCAGAGGCTGGTGAATCAGTGGCAACATCGGGCTTCAACCATTGCATGGTGTCATAGATGGCAAGTCCTGCGTAGATCACGCCGCCGGGCGAGTTGATGTACAGCCAGATGTCCTTGGTCGCGTCCTCGCTCTGGAGGAATAGCAACTGCGCCACCGTCAGGTTGGCAACATTATCGTCGATGGGCGTGCCGATGAAAATGATGCGCTCCTTTAACAAGCGCGAATAGATGTCCATGCCCCGCTCACCACGAGGCGTTGATTCAATCACGTTGGGGACAATAATGCCCCGCGGTTCCATAACTTCACGAGTGTCTTTGATCCAGCGAGGATCATTTGGGTTAAATTTGCTACCCATCTTTGCTCCTTTTAATATTTCAGAAACGATCTGTCTCACTTACCAGGGCAGGGGCAAGCCCAGCCCGTACCCTAGACGAAGCACGACCACCGCCCGTCTAGGGTACGGGCTGGGCTTGCCCCTGCCCTGGTGTCGTCCTTGCGTGTTCGATATGAGACATTATCGGCAAAAACTGAATGTGCAGAGGAACCCTGCTATTACAGGGTCGTGTACCGTTATGATAGCACCTGCAATTCACAAACGCAAGGATAAAGCAGGTGAATTTGGCACTCTCACGTGATGTTTGCTAATTTTGTTTATTCTCACCTGGATAAACCCAGGCGGTAATCTCTGGCACGATCAAATACCACTTTGGTGACAAGGCCTGTATCCATTAAGCGCGAGTAGATGCGTTCATCAATAGCCTGCAGGCCCTTGGGATTCGCTGTAATGACCGTTGGAAAGCGAGAATTATAGCGGTAATTGAGTAACTGGAAGAGCTTTTCATTGGCCCAGGGTGAACTCTGGTGCGCTCCCAGGTCATCCAGCACCAGCATTTCCGCCTCACGCATTCGAGCAAATAATTTGTCATAGACCTCGGTGGCTGTCGGAGCGAAAGCCGCACGCAGGTGATCGAGCAGATCTGGTACGGTAGCAAAGAGTACCAGCGCGCCATCGTCCAGGCTTTGATTGGCGATGGCAGCGGCGAGATGCGTTTTACCACAACCATTCGGCCCAATAAAGAGCAGCCAGCCATCCGGGTCACGCGCAAATTTATTGGCGACATTGTAGGCTTCCTGTACGCCGGCTACGCGCGAATTAAAGCTCTCGAAACTCTTGTTGTAAAATGCGCCGAGATCGGACATCTGCTCCAATTGCTGACGTCGTTTTTGTTTGCGTTCAGCCTCTTTACATTTACAGGCAATGGGTTTGCCAAAACTGGGGTCTCCATATGGCACATCCGCGCGTAAATATCCAGCACCCTTGCAGATTGGACATGGTCCTGTTGTGGGTGCGTAGAATGCAGTTTGCCGACTCAGTATCATCTGACGGTTCGGCTGTACAGGTGATTGGTCTTGCGGCAAATCCTGGCTCATACGCACAATCGTTTGTGCTCTGTTGAGTGGCTGTGTGGCCCGATATGTTTGCCTGACTTCCTGCGGCGCTGCTAATGGAGATGGAGGAAGGGGTACTGGCAGGCGCCCGTCACGTCCATCCCGCATCATTGGCATTGGCAGGTTAGCCTCTTCTTCTGACAATGAATGCAATTCTCGTGTCGCCATTGAACGGTTGCCCTTATAGGTCTGGGCAATCCTCGCGGCGGCTCGGTTCACGGTATGGGTGCTGTCCGGTGCCTGCGGATGCGCGCGCTCATCGTACACATCGTTTTCCCAGTCGCCATAGCGAATAATGGCGGTGTCATCTTCCCACTCGTGCTGGACATCAGCCTGTACCATAGGGCGATGAGCATCTGCATGCGTTGAGGGCATACTTCTGCCGGGTGACCAACCCCCGCGCTCAGGTGTGAATTTGTCTTCCGTTGGCCTGCTTGCTTGCACACGCTGTTGATTATATGGCGGACGCTGAGCGTAGGCGTTGGGGTCACTTTGCTCGCGGCGCGTTCCGGGTGGGAGAGTACGCTGCCCCCCGGTCTGCGGAGCATTTGGAGCATGCGCAGGTTGTCCCAGGCGCGCGGTCTGCTCAGGCAAGGGACGGCGCGGCGGTGCGGCGCCTGACCGCAATCCCTGCGAAGGCGTTTGGTATGTTGATCGATGATCGCTTTGCTGCTGGCGTCGCTGCGCCGCTCTGCTGAAGATATCGTTCAGGCGTTCGCGGAACGCTACTTCAATCCATTCCGCCGGATACTGATCGGCAGCATCTTTGAGTTCATCTGCGATCAGCGGAGAGAGTAACCCGATATTTTGCTCATATAATACAAAAATATTAGGACGGTCAATCTGTACCTGTATATGTGATGACGATTCAAATCCCCGTAAAGCAGTTGGTCTCTCTGCTGGAACAATCATTTCATGCATTTCCTCAACCTGCTCGACTTCAACATTGAGCAAGCTTCCAGGAACGACTTCACCTCCTTGCAATTCATTGACGACTTTTCGGCTGCGGGCTGTGTTAAAGAAATACCAGCCAATCAGCTCCTCCTCGTCGCTTTCTTCCCT
>VBHV01000667.1:0-400 GCA_005881995.1 Chloroflexota bacterium
GATGCAGAAAAAACACGAGCAATCCTCAATGAACTGAATACTACAGCGCAGGAGTATGCGAAAAAGTACGGCGCAAAGAAGTGAGGAATCACCATGCACCTCTTCCATTGTGAGTTGACGCTTCATGATACGCTCTTTTTCGCAACGCGAGAAATGGGAACGCTTTTCGAGACGGAGCGGTTTATCCACAATTATGCCCTTGCGTATGCTCTATTCGGGGATACATTGGTGAACAGACCTTACTTTTGTGATTCTTATAGACCAGAGTACGCAGAGGATTTGGGGCGCCTCAACGAAATGGCTGTGTATGTTACCCCGGCACAGCCATTAAGCTGGGACTATCTATTGATAACCTGGAAGATGGGACAAGTTTCGTACTATCGAAAGTCTGAGCAGTTTG
>VBHV01000667.1:463-2193 GCA_005881995.1 Chloroflexota bacterium
ATGAGCAAAGCGCAGGTGGATGTTAAGGAGATAAAGGACGTAGATAATAGAATGAAAAAAGGAGCTTTTATAGCTGCTTGCACGTGCAACCCACTCGATATTCCTGTCGGGGCGCTAGAGGTGTTTGATATTGTATCAATGCCGCCCTCAAGTCTAGTAACAAATGCCAGATTGGATGGGGATTACTACGAAGTTGGGGCACGTGGCAGAGGGTTACCAATGAACATGCGCTTTACCTTTCCAGACTTACAACAAAAGATGGCAGCGCACAGTAAAAAATAACAAAAGGGAGCAACTACTGACAGTGGCTCTATCTTCGAGTAGGAAAAAGTATGATGAAATCTCTGCTCCACTCCATCATCCTGGAACTCCTTGCGGTCAACACGACGGCTATACCGGCGCACCGGGGAGATCATACGCACGCGCTCTTTCTGGACCTGGTGAGGCAGGTTGATGTTGAACTCTCCAGCCGGCTGCATGATGAACCGGAGTACCGGCCTTTTACGGTGTCTGTGCTGCATGGGGCGCGGGTCAATGATGGGATGCAGTTGCTACAGGCGGGACAGATGTATCGCTTACGCCTGACTTTGCTCGATGGCGGTGGATTGTGGCAGTGTCTCAGCGCGCACTTTCTTGAGACCAATGCGCTGAACTTGCACCTGGATAAGGCGCAGTTTCAACTCGCGCGGGTGCTTTCTACCCCTGCGGCTGATGCTGCTGGTTGGGCGGGATATAGTAGCTGGCAGGCATTAGCCGCTACCCCTCCCAGTAAGTTGATTACGATGCGCTTCGCGAGTCCGTGCGCGTTCAGTATGGGAAACAGGCAATTCGCGCTCTTCCCTGAACCTATTTTGCTGTGGGATAGCCTGGTACGCACGTGGAATCGATATGTGCCGGAAATTCTGCGCGTCGATAAACTGGCCCTGCGTGATTTTGTTACGCGGCAGGTGGCGGTGAGTGACTACGATTTGCATACGGCCAGGAGCAGTTTTTCGACGCATGTCCAGAAGGGTTTCATGGGGAGTTGTACGTATCAACTTCAAACCGAGGAGGGATACGCGTCTCAAGTTGCTGCGCTTGCCGAGTTTGCGCGCTATGCCGGTGTCGGCTCCAAGACGACGAGTGGCATGGGTCAGGCCCGCTGGGAGAAAGAGGTATCGGGCGCAAGTGGACGTGGGGTCAATGAAGCCTTGCCCCTATCCCCTCTCAGTTCGTAGCTGGTCCTCGGAATGCACGCCGATATGCCTGTGGGCTGACGCCGACGAGTTGCTTGAATTGGTCGCGCAAGGTGGTTGACGAGCCGAATCCGACCTGCATGGCGATCCACTCGATCGGGTGACCACTCGTTTCCAATAAGCATTGCGCCTTGCGCAACCGAGAGCGCTTCAGCCATTGCAATGGAGCGGTGCCGGTCTGCTCGCGGAAGCGCCGACTGAGGCTGCGAGTACTCATCATTGCCTGGGCTGCGATGTCTTCAAGGCTGAGTTCGCGGTGCGCGTTCTCTTCCATCTACCGCAATAAAGGTTCAAGCGTCACCCCATCAGGGGTGGGAGGCTCGTGCATATGGATGTCCTGGTCCGCCCACAGATCCTCGAAGATCCGAAACCCTGTCGTGGTGCGGTTATTGGGAGTTCGCGCACGTCCGCGCTTTTGAGTTTCCTGCTTTTTCATCTTCGTTCTGGGAACAGAGTCGCAGAGAGCAGTTCACAGGGAGAATTGAGAGAGGACCT
>VBHV01000671.1 GCA_005881995.1 Chloroflexota bacterium
TCCATAGCCGTCTTCTTGACTTCGCCTTTGCGAGTGGCGACTATCATATAGTCACGGCTGACCCCTTTGGGGACGTAGACAATGGCTGTTACTCGTTCGCGCTGCTCAATCGAGATCAGGTTGATGATGTGTTCCCCTTTAGCTGTGCGGCCAGTATCCTGGAGTTCATACACGCGTAACTGGAAGACGCGGCCCCGGTCGGTGAAGAAGAGCAGGCTATCGTGGCTATGTGCGACCAGCAGGTGGCGTACCGTATCGTCTTCGCGAGTGGTCATGCCGGTGATGCCGCGCCCACCGCGGCGCTGCGCGCGGTAGGTGCTGGAAGGCAGGCGTTTGATGTAGCCTTTCTCCGTCAGCGTTACCACAACCTCGTCATTGCGGATCAGGTCTTCGTCGCGAAACTCGCCCGCTTCCGCTTCGCCGAGATCGGTGCGGCGCTCATCGCCATATTTCTCCTTCAACTCCTGAAGATCGGCTTTGATGAGCTTGCGAATCTCGCCAATATCGGCCAGCAGCATGTAATAGTAGTCGATGTGCTGAAGTACATCGCGCAGTTCCTCTTCCACTTTGCTGCGTTCCAACGCCGCAAGGCGAGCCAGGCGCATATCTAGAATAGCTTTGCCCTGTTCCTCTGATAGCGTGAATTTTTGCCTCAAGTTGACCAGCGCCACCTCCGCCGAGGCCGATTCGCGGATGGTAGTGATGACCGCGTCCAGGTTATCGAGCGCGATTTTCAAGCCCTCTAAGATGTGCTTGCGAGCCTCGGCCTTCGCCAGCTCGTAGCGCGTGCGGCGTGTAATCACAATCTCGCGGTGATTGATATGATGCTGTAGTCGGGCGTGGCATCACGCTTAAGTTCGATAACCATGCGCATGCCCTGGCGATCCGATTCGTCGCGCACTTCGGAGATACCATCGATTTTCTTGTCGCGAGAGAGTTCCGCGATCTTTTTTACCAGTTCTGCCTTGTTGACCTGGTAGGGTAGTTCGGTGACGATGATGGTCAGGCGCCCACGTTCGCTTTCTTCCATGGAAGTGCGCGCGCGTACCACTATGCGTCCACGGCCATTGGCGTAAGTATTGCGTATTCCTTCGCGGCCCTGGATGATGCCGCCCGTGGGGAAATCCGGTCCCCGCACGATATGCGACAGGTCTTCCGTCGTGGCTTCGGGGTTGTCGATGAGGTAGGTGATCCCATTGCAAACTTCTACCAGGTTATGCGGTGGAATGTTAGTGGCCATACCGACGGCGATGCCTGTAGAGCCGTTCAACAGCAAGTTAGGGAGACGTGCCGGTAAGACCGTTGGTTCCTCGGCCTGATTATCATAATTCGGCTTAAAATCGACGGTATCTTTCTCAATATCGCGCAGCAATTCGTCAGCGATAGCGGCAAGTTTGGCTTCGGTGTAACGCATCGCGGCAGGAGGGTCGTCATCTTGCGAACCGAAGTTCCCCTGTCCCAATACGAGAGGATAACGCATCGACCAGGGCTGTGCCATACGCACCAGCGAGTCATAGACCGCCACGTCGCCGTGAGGGTGATAACTCTTCAACACTTCACCAACTGTACCCGCGCTTTTACGAAATTGTTTGGTGGATTGTAAACCCATCTGGTCCATGGCGTACAAGACGCGGCGATGCACAGGCTTAAGCCCATCGCGCACATCGGGCAGCGCACGGCTGACAATCACACTCATTGAATAGTCGAGGTATGCCCCCGTCATTTCGTCAACAATACTGACCGTTCTAACATTCCCAGATTCCATAATACGTTCCTTACAGCCTGCCTGAGCCGTAAGCTAGGACGCAGTCCGTTGGCAGGCTGGCTTCAAAAATTCGCTTCGTTCCTTAAAAAAATCATAGATACTCATCAAGTATAGATAGTGGGTTGAAATTTACAACCGGGAGAGGGTCCCGCGCGATTCGAGCCTACTTATCTATTATAGCACATTTGGGGGATAGATTGGCGCTTTTGAGGGTCAAAATAGAACTTTTGGTCAGGGGAAAGGAGCCTTCTCCAAGACAAACGTTGAAATACGTTGATACACTGAGAAAATCATCCAAAAACCTCTAGGTTTTGTAGATGACGTGTGGTATCATTAATGCAAAAGCTGTTTGAGAGAGCAACATAATGTGATTATGGCTTAGACCCTGGGGGAAGATCGATCGAAATTCTGGCATTCCAGGGAAGGGAGGCAGAGAAACTTATGGCATTGTTATTGACATCCACGCAGTGTTTCACCATTGCTATTGTGGCTTTTGGGCTGGTTGGATTCTTGCGAGGATGGCGTCGCGAGGTAATTTCGCTGGGCTTTGCCCTGGGAGGTGTTCTTTTCTTATTGTACAATGGCGGTAAGTTCCTTGCCCAGCTTATTTTCGTGCGCATGCCCATTCTATTACAGGATCTCGTAGGCGCAAATCCGGGGTCCCCTAAAGCTTCGGCAACCCAGCTTTCGCCGGTAACAGTGTTTGCTACCACCCTGATAGCCTTTGTGGTTATTGTAGTTGCCATCATCGCCATTGTTGCCGGACTGGTGGCATCGCGCGTCAAGAAAAGCAGCGGTGGCGCTCCTCCTAAAAAGTAATAGTCATTACTCTAACCAATGAGCCGAGGTGAGTTGATGAGCAGCAATGCACCCCCAGC
>VBHV01000672.1 GCA_005881995.1 Chloroflexota bacterium
GTCATATCAACGAGGTATATATTCAGTTTGACCACGTGCATGAAGTCAGTTCCTAACGCTGCCAGAGAGGTCTTGAGGTTTTCAAAGACCTGTTGCGCTTGCGCACGAAAATCACCCTTACCAACGATACAAAATGATTGGTCGAGAGCAACTTGTCCCGCTATGTAGACGGTTCGTCCACCCGTGATCTCGACGACATGGGTGAAACCTGGCGGGGTAAACAAGCTTGGGGGTTGATAAATTGAAGATGAGTTGGATGCGTCGTCATTCTCTTTTCTTTTCCTTACTCCATCATATTGTGCACGAACGTGGCGATAATAGCCTGCACCTCTTCGAGATGTCCCTGAAAAAAGTGATCCGCATCCTGCACCGCAACCATGCTTTTGGGAGCTGGCACCTGCTCAAACCATTGGACTGCCAGGTCGTAGGGTGCAAGCTCATCGTTTGTTCCATGAATGATGAGCTTCGGCTTGTGAGAACCCTGGAGATAGTCTCCCTCAAACATACGCGCGGGCACACCCAGACCAATCATTGCCTGGACACGATCATCAACGGCGGCCACTCGCAGTGCTATGTAGGCGCCAAACGAAAAGCCAGCCATAATCACGGGCAAGCCAGGATAGCGACGGCTCAAAAATTCTAATGCATACCGCGCATCATCCATCTCGCCACGCCCCTCGTCATACGTGCCTGTACTGTGACCTACGCCCCGGAAGTTGAAACGCAGCGTGGGCATGCCCAGTGTTTGCAACGTCTGCGCGACTTTAAATACTACTTTGTTATGCATGGTGCCACCACCCAACGGGTGAGGATGGCAGACAAGCGCGGCGTACCGCGGATCGATTCCCTCCTCTTCAGGCTTGAGAATCCCCTCTAAATGACCTGTAGGAGTCGGGATGTTGATATGTAAAATCTGGCCTATCTTTCCCCTGCTCTTTCTGCATCGAAGAATGCTTGTTCGTTGGGCTTCTCAGGCGACTTTGCCCATTGTAGGGAAACTAGTATACCATGTACCAATTTTTCCCGCTCGAAGCCAGGTTTGTGCATCGGTGCTTCTCCAACACAGTCCGGTTGGTATTGCTCTTAACGTATTATAGTACTATCTTTTCTTCTTAGCAAATTTATCGATTGCGGATTGATGTGATTGGATGATAACTGTTTTAGCGATGGTTCGATGGTAACTACTTAGGTGCCTAAGCGACAGGCAAAGACTGACCAGCAAAGGCAGCAGCAGGCACAGCCAGCGGGGCATGCCCTATGAAAACGGCTATATTTACCAGCTCCAGGTAGAGATGGAAGAACGAGTCTATGCAAGCTCAACAGCACTAACCCAGGGCCGTATAGACCACCAGGCGCAAGGCGGTCTGACGTTCGGTAGGAATCCAGTCACCTGCGCAGGTCATCAAATTCAGAAAGCGCCCGGCGGTATTCCCAAAAATATCCTGAATGGGAGCCTCTTTAGGCGGGTAGAAGCCAATGCGCGTGACATGAAAACGCAGTGCTTTACCATGGGCATCCACAACCAGTACAGTGTCACCGACGTGGAGGTCGCGCAGGTGCCAAAACACTGCTGGGTTCCCTCCCGGCCGATCCAGGTGCCCAGATATCACTGCACTCCCCTGATCGCCTGGACGCGGACCATCATTGTACAGGCCAACATTGTTCCAGGGACTCTGCCTGGGTGTTTCGGGAGCCGGACTGGTTGTGGCAGTAGTGAGCGAGAGACCACCAATACTAAGAGCCAGGGCTACCAGCGCGGCGAGTATACACAGTGCTAGCCCAAGGACAGGATCAGCTCTCTTTCGGCGGAAGAGCCGGAACCGAGTGAGTACCCCAGCACTCAATCCCCCTAAAGCGAATACTAGCAATGGTCCAGGAGTTAGCGGGGTGGATGGGGAGGAGTTAATTGGCGCTGCATTTGGGTCGCTTCCAGTTCCAGCTACACTGGGTAGACCCTTGACCTGTATATGCACAAACTGTAGTGGAGGGATGCCATGAAAGATCCCGACGACAAAGATACTGGTCACCGTGTTGGTTTTCAGGGTGACCTCATCTGGAAGAGCAAAGGAAGGGTGAGATGCGCTGATTGTGAACCTATACATGTCGGCTCGTACTCTTGAGTAATTGCTGGCCTGTGGATAAGACAGGCCAGCAATG
>VBHV01000643.1 GCA_005881995.1 Chloroflexota bacterium
CTTATCGTAGTCGATTTCGGGGAAGACCAGTTGTTCGCGCAGTCCCAGGGTATAATTACCGCGACCATCGAAGGCATCGGCAGAGACGCCTTGAAAGTCGCGCAGGCGGGGCAGAGCGACATTCATGAGTTTATCAAGGAACTGATACATGCGATCACCGCGCAGTGTTACCATGCAGCCAATCTGCATACCTTCGCGGAGCTTGAAAGTCGCGACGGAGCGTTTGGCGCGGGTAATGACCGGGCGCTGTCCGGTGATGGTTGCCAGGTCTGAGACGGCGGCATCCATCGCTTTGGCATTCTGGATGGCTTCACCCATGCCAATATTAATGACGACTTTGTTTACAGCCGGTACCTGCATGGGATTCTTGTAGTTAAACTCCTTTTGCAGGCCTGGCACGACCTCTTTCTGGTATTTTTCTTTTAGTCTCGATGCCATTGTTTAACTACTCCTCGTGCGGTCCTCAATGACCTTCGAACACTTTTTGCAGATGCGCACAGCGCGCATTTTCTGATCGGCGCCCATGGGGCGGCGTTCATGACCAACGCGTGTAGGCTCGCCACATTCGGTGCAAATCAGCATAGTGTTCGAGACGTGTAAGGGCATAGCCTTCTCGATCACGCCTCCCTGGCGGGTCTGGCCCTGCGGGCGAATATGCTTTTTAGCGATGTTGAGGCCTTCAACAATGACTTTGCTGACCTGTGGCAGCGCCCGCGAAACCGTTCCTCGCTTCCCCCGATCCTTGCCGGTGATAATCAGGACGGTATCACCCTTTTTGATGTTCATCTTGGCAAGGTGGAGAGGCTTCTTCTCTTTCTGTTTTGTTGCCATATTTTTCCTCTACGGTCTGTCGTTTGTCTTTGTCGCACTGGCGGAACGACAAACTTCAACGCAAACCAACGAAACGAAACTGCATGGATCGTCCCCTACAAGACCTCTGGCGCGAGCGAGATGATCTTCATGAAATTCCGCTCACGCAGTTCACGGGCTACCGGTCCAAAGATACGTGTGCCGCGCGGGTTATTGCCTGCGGCGATGATGACGGCAGCGTTCTCATCGAAGCGAATATGCGATCCATCGGAGCGTACATACTCCTTCGCGACGCGTACTACAACTGCATTGACCACTTCGCCCTTTTTCACCTGCCCATTGGGAGCCGCTTGCTTCACGGATGCTTTGATCACATCCCCGATTTCGGCGTAGCGCTTGGCAGAGCCGCTCATGACACGGATACACATGATCTCTTTGGCGCCGGTATTATCGGCGACTTTCAGGCGTGTTTGTGGCTGAATCATGCTGGTTTCTCCTTATGCTTCCTCAGATTCGTCGGCAGCTTCCTCAGATTCGTCGGTAGCTTCCGACGCCAGGTCTGGATCAACCCCGGCCAATAATTCATTCACCGGTACGACGCCACTGCCGCGCTTCATGATTTCAACCAACCGCCAGCGTTTCAGCTTGCTCAGGGGACGAGTCTCTTCAATGCGAACCAGGTCACCTATCTGACAGGTATTTTCTTCATCATGGGCATAGAAGCGTTTTGTTTGCTTGTATGTACGTTTGTAGATACGATGCTTTTTTAACGATTCCACCGCAACGACAATGGTTTTATTCATTTTATTGCTGACAACCACGCCGACCTTACGCTGGTGGCGCGGCTGCTTCTTTACAGCCTCGGTTGCTTGCTGTGTCATGCCTCAGCCTCCAATTGTGACAACCTGTGCAGCACACGAGCAATGTCTTTGCGCGTCTGCGTGAACACGCGGTTGTTTTTAATTTCACCACGCTGCTGCTGCAAACGGAGGTTGAAAAGCTTGACGCGCAAATCTTTCAACTCACGCTGCGCTTCACCGGGCGTAAATTCAGAAATTTGCTTGCGACGTTCCTTAGCTTTCGGCACTTTCGGCCTCCCCTCGTGTTAGAAAGCGGGTTTTCACCGGCAGCTTGTGACTTGCCAGGCGAACTGCTTCTTTGGCGACCTCTTCGCTGACTCCGCCAATTTCGAAGATAATGCGTCCTGGCTTGATAACTGCTACATAATGATCGACGGCGCCTTTGCCGCTACCCATACGAGTTTCGGCTGGCTTGGCGGTAATAGGCTTGTCAGGGAAGACGCGGATCCACACTTTGCCACCGCGCTTCATGAAGCGGGTGAGCGCAATACGCGCGGATTCGATCTGACGGGCCTCTAACCAGCATGGCTCCAATGACTGTAAGCCGAACTCACCGAAGGCGAGCGTACTACCACGCTGGGCGGTTCCTCTCATACGACCGCGATGTTGTTTGCGGTACTTATATCGTGACGGTGCCAATAACATGGCTTCGATTCTCCTCTACTCGCTCTCGGTAGCATTGGTCTCGTTGGCCTGCGGCGTTGGCGGCGGAGTCTGTGGCGTTTCTGGCACCTGCGGCTCCTGTGGCACTTGAGCCTCTGTAATCGGCTCGGGTGCCGGTGCCGGTGTTGCCTGAGCTACTGGCTCGGACTTCTCGGCACGGGGTGGTCGCGCTGCGCGCTCCCCTTGTACGCGGGGCGCGCTCGCCGCGCTCTCCCTGTGGACGATCGGTGCGGGGCGCACGCTCGCCGCGATCTCCCTGCGGACGTGCTGGACGATCACCGCGTGGAGCGCGATCACCACGTTCGCCACGCTGCGGGCGACGATCGCCCCGGCGCTCGCCGCCTTCACCACGCTCATGAGTGGTAAAGGCTGAAGCTGCTTCTTGCGCGGCCTCGGATGGTTCACGCCGTTTGGTCGGCAGAACATCGCCTTTATAAATCCAGACTTTGATGCCGATGACACCAAAGGTGGTGTGCGCTTCCGCCAGACCATAGTCGATATCAGCGCGCAAGGTGTGCAGGGGGATTTTCCCCTCGACTTCCTTCTCGGTGCGAGCGATTTCCGCTCCACCCAGCCGCCCGCCAACCACGACGCGAATGCCTTTTGCATTGGCGCGCATGGTTTTCTGCACTGCCTGCTTCATGGCGCGGCGGAAGGAGACGCGCTTCTCCAGCTGTTCCGCGATACTGCGCCCGACCAGGTAGGCATCGAGTTCGGGCTGGCGAATCTCCAGGATGTTGAGACGCACGCGCTTCTTGGTTTCCTTCTCAAGCGCGGTACGCAGTCTATCGACCTTTTCGCCACTCTTGCCAATGACGATACCAGGTTTGGCGGTATGAATAATGACCGTGACCTGGTTTGCGGCGGCGCGCTCGATCTCGATACGCGAGATAGCCGCGTTCGCCAGCTCTTTCTGGATCATCTTACGCAGTTTGAAATCCTCCGCGAGAAGATCCTTATAATCACGCTCAGCGTACCAGCGAGACTGCCAGCCTTTTACGACGCCGAGCCTGAACCCTACGGGATGCACTTTATGTCCCAAAAGTGTCCTCCTTCTTCTTAGCGTCCGGCGTCAGCCGGGTCGTCTGAGACAATGACCGTGACATGGCAAAAGCGGCGCAGGATACGCGCGGCCCGGCCATGCGGACGCGCTTTAATGCGCTTTACCCGGAACGAGTCATCCGCCACAATACTCAGAATATACAGATCATCGGGATTCAAGTTGTAGTTATTTTCCGCATTTGCTGCTGCTGACGCGACAACTTTACTGACAGGCTGCGCACCAGCATTGGGCATAAATTGAAGATACGCAAGCGCTTCATTGACGCGAAGCCCTTTCACCGAATTGGTGACGAGACGCATTTTGCGCGGCGGAATACCGATGTCTTTAGCAATAGCTCGAACTTGCATCTTTCACCTCAACGGACCGACGTGGTCCTCTCACTCCTACCGCCCGCATGACCTCGGAAGTGTCTTGTGGGGGCAAACTCACCCAATTTATGGCCCACCATATTTTCGGTAATATAGATAGGTACATGCGTCTTGCCGTTATGGACGCCGATGGTCATTCCCACCATCTGTGGGAAGATCGTAGAAGCGCGCGACCAGGTTTTGATGACCCGGCGGTCGCCGCTTTTAAGCATGGCCAACACTTTTTTACGAAGCGATTCGTGAATGTATGGCCCTTTTTTTCTTGAGCGTGACATATGCTACTTCCTCCTGCCAGCATTGCGACGACGCACAATGAATTGATCGGTCCGCTTGTTGTTGCGCGTCTTATATCCCAGTGCGGGCTTGCCCCAGGGCGTCTGCGGCTGACCGCCAATCGGCGCACGCCCCTCACCACCACCATGTGGATGGTCGCGAGGATTCATAACCGAGCCGCGCACGGTAGGACGGCGGCCCATATGACGGGAACGCCCGGCTTTACCGATGCTCTGGTTCTCGTGATCGATATTGCCTACCTGTCCGATGGTTGCCGTGCAAAGAATATGGACACGACGCTGCTCACCTGAGGGCAAGCGTACGAGGGCATAGTCGCCCTCTTTTGCCATCAACTGCGCGCCCGCGCCCGCGCCGCGTACCATCTGGCCGCCCCGACCGCGCGTCAGTTCGATGTTATGAATAGTGGTACCGGTCGGGATGTTCTTCAAAGGAAGAGCATTCCCCGGCCTGATATCGGCATCAGGCCCTGCTACCACTTTATCCCCAACTTTCAAACCAAGCGGCGCGATAATATAGCGTTTTTCGCCGTCCAGGTAGTGCAGCAACGCGATACGAGCCGAACGATTCGGATCATATTCAATGGCGGCCACTTTGGCAGGAACGTCCAGCTTGTTGCGCTTGAAATCGATCAAGCGATACGCGCGCTTGGCGCCGCCGCCGCGATGACGGACGGTAATCTTACCCTGATTGTTGCGCCCGGAATGCTTTTTCAGGCGAACAGTCAAGGACTTCTCTGGCTTAGTCTTTGTGATCTCCTCGAATGTCGAAACCGACATGCCGCGACGTCCAGGAGATGTTGGTCGGTACTGTCTAATTGGCATCTCTCAACACCTTCCTATGCCTTCAACGTATCGATTGAATCACCCGGCGCGAGGGTGACAATCGCTTTCTTCCACTCGCGGGCCTCGACGGGCCGTGGAGCGGAACCTCTTCGCCGTATCATGCGCGCCTTGCCGGGCATGCGCATGACGTTGACCGAGACGACACGAACATTGAACATGGTCTCAACTGCGCGGCGAATGTCAATTTTATTTGCTCGCAACGCCACCTTAAAGGTATACTGGTTGTTTTTCTCCTGCAGTCTTACCGTTTTTTCGGTGACGATACCGTGTCGCAGTACTTCTGTGATTTCCACGGCTATTCCTCCTCGCCGTCAGTTTCGGCTATAGTCTCAGACTCCTGATCTTCATCCTCATCCTGAGCGTCTTCGACATCCTCCGGTTCCTCGTCCTCATCTACTTCGCTCCTGGCGTCTTCCGACTCCAATTCCTCGTCCTCATCTACTTCGCTCTCGGCGTCCTCCGACTCCGCTTGCTCTTCGGCTTCGAGCTGGTCAGCGATCTGTTGACTTGCTTCCTCCGCGCTCAATCCTTCACCAAATACCAGCTCGATCCAGCGCACAGTCTGCTTGGGCATAATGATCCAATCATGCTTGAGCAGTTCCACGACGTTAATCGAGGAGACATGCTGCACTTTAGCGGTGGGGATATTGCGTGTTGAAAGCACAATATTCTCATCGCGCTGCGGCAGCATCATCAGCACTTTCCTGCTATCGATTGGCAGGCTGTCCAGAATGGCGAGCATGTCTTTGGTGCGCGGGGTCTCCAAAGCCAGTTCATTGATAACGATCAGTTGCTCATTGGCAACCTTATCAGACAGGGCCGACTTAATCGCAAGACGGCGCATCTTTTTAGGAACATCATGATGGTACGGATGCGGCTTCGGGCCAAATACAGCACCGCCATGACGGAACTGAGGCGCGCGGGTGCTACCCTGACGGGCGCGACCTGTACCTTTTTGTTTATAGGGTTTTTTACCCCCGCCCGATACCTCACTGCGAGTTTTGGTCGAAGCATTACCTTGACGGCGATTCACCAGTTGTGCGGTGACAACCTGGTGGAGGACCGGCACATTCGGGATGACTCCGAACACCTGCTCGCTCAGTTCGAGCTGTTCTACGGCTTCACCAGCCATGTTATACACTGTAGTCGAGGGCATTGCGGTTACCTCATCACATGCTTCTTAATCACGAGCAGACTGCCGTTCGCGCCAGGGACGGACCCCTTGACGAGCAGCAGGTTGCGCTCAGGATCAGCTTGAATCACTTGCAGTTTTTTCGCGGTCACACGGGCATTGCCCATATGGCCGGCCATGCGCGTGCCTTTGAGCACGCGTCCGGGCGTAGTACCAGAACCGATGGAACCGGGGGCGCGGGTGCGGTCTGACTGTCCATGTGTTTTGGGGCCACAGCTGAATCCGTGACGCTTTACACCACCCTGGAACCCTTTGCCTTTAGAAGAGCCTACGATGTAAACCGATTCGCCAGCGGTGAAAAGACCGGCGTCAACTTTTGCGCCGAGTTCAATTCCGTCCAGGCTACCGTCTTGCAGCCCAACCTCGCGCAGCACTTTGAAAGGCCCCAACTCGGGACCTGGGCGGCGCTGGCGGTTCTGCGATACCTTGAGCAACTTCTCGATTTGCTTATCTTTTTTCTCGCCAGAGGTGGTTTCCGACTCGGTTCCCTCTTCGGCAGTCTTTTTCCCGCGCTGCTCCTGCTGATAGGTCTGCAAGCGTTTGCGCTGCGCTTTCAGCAAGGGCAGGCTATGTCCAAGATGCCCCAGTTGTGGGCGAGTGATGTGCTTTAATCTCGCCTGCTCGAAGCCAATCTGGACAGCATCATAACCATCATGGGCAGTCGTCTTTATCTGTGTAACGACGCATGGGCCAGCTTCAATGACGGTGACCGGAATAACAGTACCATTTGGCCCAAATACCTGGGTCATGCCGACCTTTCTGCCCAACAATCCACTGAGCATATCCTTTCCTCTCTTCTTTCAGCCCCTACAGCTTGATTTCGATATCCACGCCCGCGGGCAGATTCAATCGTGTCAGGGCCTCAACCGTTTTATTGGTCGGCTCAATAATATCTATCAGGCGTTTGTGTGTGCGTATTTCGAATTGCTCACGCGCATCTTTATCAATAAAAGGTGAGCGCATCACCGTAAACTTATCGATTTCTGTAGGCAGTGGGATAGGTCCTGAGACCCGCGCCCCTGTCTGCTGCGCTGTATCCACAATCTGCATTGCCGACTGATCGAGAATGCGGTGATCGTATGCATTCAGACGAATGCGAATCCGCTGCTTTGTTCCTGTAGCCATGTTTTTCTCCTCGTAGGGACGCTGTTCATCACGTCCTCGCCTGGGTTAACCCATTTTGAGGGACGCCATTTACGGCGTCCCTACAGTCAGCATACTTATTTTTCGACCCTGATGCAGATGCCAGCACCCACGGTGCGTCCGCCCTCGCGAATGGCAAAGGTGACGCCCTCTTCCATGGCCACCGGCTGGATCAGTTCCACCGTCATCTCGATGTTGTCTCCCGGCATCACCATCTCCACTCCCTCGGGCAGCTTGATGGCCCCGGTCACATCGGTGGTGCGCACGTAGAACTGCGGGCGATAGCCGTTGAAGAACGGCGTGTGCCGCCCGCCCTCTTCCTTGGACAAGACGTAGACCTGCGCCTGGAAGTTCTTGTGCGGCTTGATCGAGCCCGGCTTGGCTAACACCTGCCCCCGCTCGATGTCGCTGCGCTCAATGCCGCGCAGCAGGCAACCCACGTTGTCTCCCGCGATGCCCGAATCCAGCGTCTTCTGGAACATCTCCACTCCCGTCACCACCACCGTGCGCGTCTCTTCTTTCATGCCCACGATCTCCACCGAGTCGCCCACTTTGACCACGCCGCGCTCGATGCGCCCGGTGCCCACGGTGCCGCGTCCTTTGATGCCGAACACGTCTTCGATGGGCATCAGGAACGGCTTGTCGATGGCGCGCTCGGGGGTGGGGATGTAGGTATCGACCGCGTCCATCAGTTCCCAGATGCAGGCGGCGTCGCTGTCGGTACGCGACAGGTCGCCGCTGCTCTCTAAGGCTTTGAGGGCGCTGCCGCGAATGACGGGCACGTCGTCGCCGGGAAACTGGTATTTGCTCAAGAGTTCGCGCACTTCCAGTTCCACCAGTTCCAGCAGTTCTTCGTCGTCCATCATGTCGACTTTGTTCAAAAACACCACCATGGCCGGCACTTCCACCTGGCGCGCCAGCAGGATGTGTTCGCGCGTCTGGGGCATGGGTCCATCGGGGGCGCTCACCACCAGGATGGCTCCGTCCATCTGGGCGGCTCCGGTGATCATGTTCTTGATGTAGTCGGCATGGCCGGGGCAGTCCACGTGGGCGTAGTGGCGTTTCTGGGTCTCGTATTCCACGTGCGCAATGGCAATGGTGATGCCGCGCTCGCGCTCTTCGGGCGCTTTGTCGATCTGGTCAAAGGCCACGTATTTGTTGCTGGCGCTGGCTTTGGCCAGCACTTTGGTGATGGCCGCGGTGAGCGTGGTCTTGCCGTGGTCGATGTGCCCGATCGTTCCCACGTTCACGTGCGGTTTCGTTCGCTCAAATTTCTTCTTTGCCATAACCTGTAATGGCTCCTCCTAACAACTCTCTGCGATCAGATAGTACTTCTATAGACATGCAGCAGCCGTCCCCTGACCATCTGATCATCAATTTTGCCTATAACTTCCAGCACTCATTGGTTTACATCCGACTTTCTGTCGGACTAATTCAGGAAGAGACGATCTGTTCAGAAGACGGCAGTGAGAGCTACTTGTACTTCCAGCGTGGATATTCGTGATATCTCAGATGAGAAGACCAGATCACTCTGGCTTGAAAACATAGATATCAAACAGAAACCACGGGAGCCCGTGATGGGAATTGAACCCATGACCCCAGTCTTACCAAGACTGTGCGCTACCGCTGCGCCACACGGGCAGGTTGCCAGGTAGTCGGTGGGCAGTGAGGGATTCGAACCCCCGAAGTCGAAGACAGCTGATTTACAGTCAGCCCCATTTGGCCACTTTGGTAACTGCCCAGGAAAAGAATCGCCCATCTGTAGATTCAACTCCGTCCAACATTCTAAACCCTGTCGTAGAGGCCAGGTAAACGAAGTGGATTGCGCTGATGGAGAGACTCAATACCTGCTACTTTCGTCACAAGGAGTACACACTGATACCTCCTGAGTGATCGACCAGATCATTATAGCCGACGCTTTGCGCCATGTCA
>VBHV01000673.1 GCA_005881995.1 Chloroflexota bacterium
GGAGAAACTAATACTTCGATTAGAAACTGCCCAATTTGAGAGGTTTCAAGATGGTTACAAGATTGTCCGATAGTTAGCGTAACGGTTGTGCAATCAGATGCGATTCGTTAAAAAATGGCATCAACTTTCAACATTTTGCTTGCTGCGGCGATGGCTGATCGCCTGCTAGGCTGAGTACCAGGCCCGCAAAGGCGCTCTGCTCGCTGAACTGTAACCACTTCCCCTCTTCATCCTGGATCACCCGCGCCGAGACATGTGCCGCCACGTGCACCTGGCGTTTGACGCCGAGCTTCTGTACATTCAGAGCGTTTTCGAGCGGGTGCGCCTGGGCTTGCAACCAGTGCGAAGCCCAGCGAATGAAATTGGCCGCGAACAGGACGAACGTCTCCTGTAGAGCGATGGCCGGTTCGGAACGCACTTTGAGGTGGTGCAAGTAGAACACCTGCTTACTCTCTTTAATCCCGGCCTCAATCGTCTGCCTACCATTGTACTGCTCGAACCACCCCGGTAAATGCTCCGTCACCGGCTCAGACCCGAAATGAAACAAGGCGCTGTACTTCAAGGTTTTGCCCGTGTAGAAGCGCTCCAGAGCGACATCTAAGGGGTAGGGGCAGTTCATGAGTTGCAGAGCTGGCCAAGCCACCAGCTCGGCGTTGGCACCCACTGGCGTCCAAGGAGTAGTATCGTTTACCCGTCGCTTGAGAGCCGTCACGACCGTGTGGCTGTGAGGTTTGGTGTAGAGGTCGTAGCCCATCTCGATGAGTAGCGCTACGTTTTCATAGGTGCCGAAGCCTGCATCCAGGCGGAACTCTGCTTCGACCGGGTCCGCGTTGGTGGCATTGTCCTGCTCAAAGCGGAGTAGACGCTGGGACAGGCGAGCCAGCTCGCTTTGCTGTTGGCTCAGCTGGGCCGTGGTCTTGTCCAACCGGCGTTGCGCTTGCTTACAGGCAGACGTTCGGCTGATTGTGCGTTTCATGGCCGCTTGTAGGCGGCTTCGGGCCTGGACCAGGCGACTGGTCGGACGTTCTTGCAGCTTCCGAGTCTGGTAGGCCTGTTCCAGCTCAGCTACCTGCTGCTGGTATTCCTGCACCTGCTGCTGCGCCTCTACCAGCCGCTCCTTGGCCTGCTGCACGGCTTGCTGCTGCGTTTCCCATCGCTCGTTTGTTTGGGCCACCTGCTGCTCGAACGCTTGCAGGCGCTGGCGGAGCAACTCGGTGCGCCGTCGAGGTCGCAGTCTGGTGCAAGCCTCGGCGGCCAGCACGAGCGCTTCGGCCTGCGTGCAAGACACAGTATCGCCTGGGTGATGGGCTACCGACAGCCATAAACGCCCATACGTCGGGCTTTGCAGGCTGACGACGCCCGCCTGGTAGCCCAGCCGAATTTCGTCATCCATATGCCCAAAGGCGGCATGGGGATACGTCCGGCTGGTATTGGAAACGGGAATGCCGGTTAGATCGCTATCCAGGCGCAACCGCTTCCCTTGCACGCGCAGCACCTGCAACTCCGTGTTGATGGCAGGTTGGCTGACCTGGTCCAACACCTGGACGATCTGCTCGACCTCATGGTTTGCCGACTGCTCCTTATTTACCCTTACTTTAATGTTCAGTTTTTCGGGTACTTGACAGCATACAGTATCCGTATTCAGTTGATAAGGTACCTAAAATCTTGCTGTTTGAGACCGTTTTTCATGATTTGGCCTCTGATTGCACAAAACTTACGCTAGTAATAAGAAATTGGAGAGTATCACCAGATACATACTAGAAAAGAGTCATCCTTTTGAATAGACCAACCCCACAAGTGGACTGTCAATCTCGATTTGATTGGATAAATGTAGGAGCGCAATTCGATTGTATTAAAGGGTCAGCTATGATTGCCGGCGAACGCATAGGACAGCAACTGGGCGAGTATCGCCTGGTACGCCTGCTAGGACGCAGCAGGTTCGCCGAAGTCTACTACGGCGAACACCTTCAACTTGATATACCCGTCGCCATCAAAGTCCTCAACTGGCGCTACATCCGCGAAGGGGCTGGCAAGTTTCTTGACCAGGCCTGCACGCTGGCGCAACTTGAACACCCCCACATCGTGCGCGTCCTGGACATGGGCATAGTAGAGTATACCCCTTTCATGGTCATGAACTACGCGCCCTATGGCACTCTGCGCGAACGCTACCCCAGGCATACGCGCCTCCCCCTCAAAACGGTCGTCACATACGTCAAACAGGTTGCCGATGCGCTGCAATACGTGCACGATCAAATGCTCATACACCGGGACATCAAGCCGCACAACATGCTCTTGGGACTCGATGACCAGGTATGGCTCAGCGATTTCGGCATCGCCATGCTCTCACACAGCCTCGACGCCAGTTCCCCCGGCTCGCCCGACTTCGAAGGTACCGTCGTCTACGCCGCCCCCGAACAACTCCAGGGCAATCCGCAGAGGAACAGCGACCAGTACGCCCTGGCCGTAGTCGCCTATGAGTGGCTTACCGGCGAGTGGCCTTTCAGCGGCACCTTCTCCGAAATCGCCCACCAGCACATGTCCGATCTCCCTCCCACCTTACGAAGAAGAGGCCTGGACATCCCACCAGAGGTCGAAAAAATAATAATGAAAGCGCTGGAGAAAGACCCGCAGAAGCGCTTCAAAAGTGTGC
>VBHV01000674.1 GCA_005881995.1 Chloroflexota bacterium
TGACCAGCGTGACGAGACCGGGCACTTCGCCCCGCTCGACATAGCCAGCCATGATATCGTGCATGCGGCCGAGCCGCGCTTTGGACAATCCCGCGGTACTCATCGCCTGTTCTCTCCTTATTGCTCCTGTTCAAGCACAGACAATATATTGCCGGCCGGGTCTTTAAACCACGCGATCTTCGGACCCCCGCCGCGGAAAATCCCCTTTTCGTCTGTCACCAGGCCACCCTCATTGTAGGACTCGAAATGCACACCACGCCTGGCCAGCTCGTCTACCGCTTGCTCAATGTTGGCGACAGGAAAATTCAGAATGGTGAAGGTGGCTGGAATATGATTCTCCTTGGGATACATCAAGATGGTCGTCCCGCCGGCGATATGGAGCTGTAACAGGCCGTACGCTTCGGACACGTCTAGCCCGAGGGTTTGGCCATAGAACTCCTTCGCTTTTTGCACGTCGTTGACCGAAAAACCGGAAAATGCTTTTGTATCTTTGAACATTGGTTTACTCCCTTCTTTCCTAGATGACTATGCGGAGCATCCATCCGTGAAACACCCGCCAAAACTCGTTGTGCGTCTCATTTTGGAGAGACAGTTCTGTCGAGGGCTAGATTTACCTCAAAAGAAAGTGTAGCACATCGACGGCATATTTTCTTCTTCAATCTTACTCTTTTTGAACGGCTGTTCACTTCTGTCCTTCCTTATTTGCTTCTACAAGTTTGTGGCGGTTTCCCTTGCCACCGTCAGGAAGTTTTGTACAATTGAGGCTCTAAGGGGAGTCCGATGATGGCTCGGCTATCATGCCGCGCAAATTCACCCGCGTGTAGATGCCACCGATCACGGCAAGCAGCCCCAGACCGGTGAAGACCGTATCCACCGGGCCAAAAGAAATGCCCAGCACGCTCGCATGAAAGCCGCGCTACACCGTGCTCACCAGGGACCCCGCCAGGGCGACCGAGACCAGCGCCGCCAGCCGACCCAGCGGGTTGATGACCGCTGTGACCCGGCCCACGAACTCGCGCGAAGTGCTATCGAGGGCGAGCGGGCCAGCCGCGACGAGCACCGCTGTGGTGGAGACGCCGAAGAGGAAGGCCGCGACCAGGGCGGGATAGAGGCTGGTCAGGTGCGACATGACGATCACGAAGAGCCCGGAGGTGACCAGGGCGATCCAGAGGATCCGCGCCAGGCCGATCCGCTGTCCGAGGGACGTCACCAGCACGGCACCCGCTATGGCACCGACGCCGAAGTCTGCCCCCAGCAGCCCGTAGTCGCTGGCGGGTGCGTGGAGATTGCCGGTAATGAAGAAATAGATGAGGGCGAACTGGGCCGGGATGAAGAACTGGGCGAAGATGGAGAGCAGCTCGCCCGGGGCCACACTGTGGGCCGATGGTGGCGCCTGGATGGCGAGGGTTGCCAGCAACACGACCACGAACGAGAGCGCATTGAGCACGAGCGCCCACCCAAAACCCAGGCCGAAGACGAGCGCGGCGGCCACCGGCGGCCCAATGATGACCGCCAGGCCCTGTATGGCCTGGAACGTCTCGAGCGCCTGGTCCTGCCGTGCCGGCGGGACGATGTCCTTGATGAGGGCAAGTTGGGCCGGGATGAAGAACTGGGCGAAGATGGAGAGCAGGGCCACGTCGGTGTAGACGACCCCCAGCCGCCAGAAGAGGGGGAGCTGCACATGGCCAAGCAGGGGCAGTGAGAAGTTGGCAGCCGGCAGCACCAGCAGCACCGCGAAAATAGCCTGCAGTGTCGCCATGGTGATCATGGTCTGGCGTTTATCCCAGCGGTCCACGAACACGCCCGCCAGAGGACCCACCACGATTTGGGGGAGAGTGGCCGCCAGCACGACGCCACTGACGGCCAGCGGTGCCCAGGATTGGCCCGCGACCAGGAAGGTGGCCACCCAGAGCACGAGAGCGGTATCCCAGGCATAGTCTCCCACGCTGGAGATGGCCTGCCCCCACCAGAGCAAGGCGAAGTTCCGATTGATGAAGGCCGCCTGGGCGAGGTGTCGCAGCCGCCGACCCAGGGATGCGGCGCGGGGAGCAGCCTGCAGCGGCGAGGTTGGGGCAGGGCACCGTATGGGCGCGCCAACAGGCCGGAACGGAAGACGCTCGGTTGGCCTGTCGGTCAGGTTTGGAAGAGCGCCACTGGCTGATTGACCGGAGTGCCCTCTCTGCTCTTTGGGTGAGGTCTCCATGCTGATCGGATCTCCTTTGAGATAAAGTGTTCCTCTTTTTGATGCTGTCGATGAAGCGCAGCCACTTGAGGTAGTGGCCAGGCAACGCTCTCAATTATATCCTGTATTGGAGCTAGAAGAAAAGCATGGTATCTGTACGGTCTTGTAAGGGATGTGCTTCAGGGATTATGCTGGCTCTTCTCTACGTACCCCCGCAATCTTTTTCCTTCTCCTGCTCCAGATACGTAATCACAATACGTTGTTTCACGGATGTAGTTGGGCTATCAGATAGGTAAACTATGGATGTAAAGGAGTTCGCACAGGTTAGAGTACAAGGCAACCACTTGCCTGCTATTCCCGTTCGAACCTGAAGTCAATTTAGCGCCATTCACTCTACATTAGAATGAGAGGAACATCCACAGTGAACATGAACACACAGGAAGACACCCGTCAGATCATAGATGCATCGGCGCTGCTTGAGCATCCAGACCCATTTCACATCCCTTACAAGACAGTCCAGACCCTGCAGCTCAAGCTCCTCCAACACCGCTTCGCGCAAAACCGCAACCGCATCCCGGTGCTGCAAAGGGCAGCCGACCGTAAAGGCATTCAAGCTATAGACGGCCTTCAAGACGCTGTCGCGCTGCTCTTTTCTCACGCGACCTACAAAAGCTATCCAGAGTCCTTTCTGGACACAGGGCAGTGGGCCAGAATGAATCAGTGGGTAGCCACCCTCTCCACGCGGGGGGATGAACTGCGGCAGATCGATGTTTCGCGTGTGAGCAGCCTCGATGACTGGCTCACCCGGTTAGACCAGCACGGATTTGCCCTCTGTCATTCATCGGGAACCAGTGGCAAACCTTCATTTATCCCCAAGAGCGCCGGTGAGCAAACGTTGATGTGTCTTGCTTGCTGCCTGGCCTTCAAATTTGGACAAGGAGCCGACCACCAGGTAGACAAAATGCCCGTGATGGCAGTCACCTTCCGGTCGGGTTGGAACACTATTATACGCCTGTTCCCAGAAATAGCCCGGGCCTACACCATCTCACCAACAACAACGGAGTACGCCTTTGACGAGGCACAGTCTCCATCCGCTATGCGCTACGAACTGAAAATGAAGAGGCTGATTGCAGAAGGAAGAGTAACGCCAGGCGAACTTGTTGCGTTTGAGC
>VBHV01000644.1:0-1345 GCA_005881995.1 Chloroflexota bacterium
GGTGTACAAAGCCGTCCCAAGGCGCTGTCGAGCGGAGCCCAATCCAGTGGGGGAGCGGTGGAAATTGTGGGGAATTCTACCGGTATCGCCCCTGATGTCCTCAAGCGTTCGCTCAGCGCGCTTGCTTGTTCACGGGTGCGCGTCACCAGGATACGCTTGCCCTGCAGGGGTAACACCGTCGCTCTCGTTTCAGACATGCGAACGCTCCTGCACCTTGGTGGCATCTATAGCGTGAATGATTTCATCAGCCCCCTGCAACAAAGCCTGCTCAGCCAGTCTTATTCCCTGCTGTTCAGCCAGTTCGATGTTCGCCCCGGGTCTCCAGGAGATGCTTTGCCGCACCCGTACCTGGCGTCGTCCATCCAGGCTAATCACAAGCCCCTGCACAGTCAGCATTTCATCCACAATCTCCCCGTACGCGGCAACGGGCAGGTAACAACCGGCTCCCAGCCGCCGCATGAAGGCGCGCTCAGCGCTCGTGGCCGCCGTCGCTGCCAGGTCCTCCAGTGGGGCAACGAATGTATGCATCTCCGGCTGATCTCGTAACTCCAGGCCCAGCGCGGCTTGCCCAGGCGCGGGAATCATCACGTCGATTGGGAGATAAGTGATACGACCTGCGAGTCGGTCCTGCATCTCCAGCCTATGCAGCCCGGCAGCCGCCAGCACAATTCCATCGTAATCACCGGCATCGAGTTTACGTAAGCGCGTATCAACGTTCCCACGCAGCGGTAAAATCTGTGCATCGGGCCACTGCGCCAGTATTTGCGCCGTGCGCCGCAGGCTACATGTGCCGATGCGCAGGGGATGACCTTGAGATGGACTGGCAGTTTCCTGATTTCCCCAGGCAATGTCATTCAGCCGGAGCGATGAATGTACCGCATCATTCCACACAATCACGTCTCGTACATCCTCGCGCGGGCCGATCACCACGATGCGCAGGTCGCCGGGTTGGGTTGTAGGCAAATCTTTTAGACTGTGTACCGCCAGGTCTATGTGTCCAGCACGCAGGGCATGTTCGATTTCGGTCACGAAAACACCATCGCCGCCAATCTGCGTCAAAGGCACATTGAGAATATGGTCGCCACGGGTGCGAACCTGCTCAATGGTTATCTCTATGTCGGGCCAGTGCTTTTGCAGCCGCGTGATCACTTCGTGTGTCTGGATCATCGCCAGCTTGCTGGCTCGTGTCCCTATCGTTATGCGCTTCATCAATTTGTACTTCCAAATCAAACAAGTATCGTAAGGCTTCAACGTACACATGCCCCTGGCCTGCCGCCGCAGCTTCCTTCAGGCGCAGGGTGGGTGTATGCAATAGCTTATTTACCAGCCGGGTAGTCAGTTCTTG
>VBHV01000644.1:1436-18681 GCA_005881995.1 Chloroflexota bacterium
ATGATCGACTGCACGTGCTCGACTTCCTGCATGCGCATTTCGATGCCCTGGCTCACCCCGGCTTGCAGGTCGTCCAAGTTGTAGAGATGTACCCCCGGCAAGGCGGAGACAGCAGGATCAACGTCACGTGGGAGCGCGATGTCGATCAGCAGCAAAGGGCGTCCTGCGCGCTGTTCCATGACCCTTTGCATGAAATCGCCGGTGATAATGGCGTGGGGAGCGCTGGTAGAGCTGAGTACCACGTCGGCCTCTACCAGGGCGTCGGCCAGTTCCCCAAAAGAGCGATGCTCCGCTCCGAAACGCTGCGCCAGGTCGATAGCGTGATCCTGGGTGCGATTCATGATGCGGAGCCGCCGCGCGCCATTCTCACAGAGAATACGCGCCGCCAGTTCGCTCATCTGCCCCGATCCTATCAGCAAGATACTGGCCTCATTGAGCCTGGGAAAGAGCCGCCGCACCAGTTGTACCGCGACATGACTAACCGATGCCGCGCTGCGACTGATACCCGTCTCGCTGCGAGCGCGCTTGCCCGCTACCAGCGCGGCGCGGAACAAAGCCGAGGTGATTGGTCCTGCAGTGTTGCTCCTATGGGCAAGTTCCAGCGCCTCTGCGACCTGCCCCTGAATCTGTACCTCACCCAGCACGAGGGATTGCAGCCCACAGGCAACTTCAAAGAGATGCCTTTCTGCTTCTTTATGAGTGAAGTAGTAGGAGTGGACTTGGAGCTCTTCAAGCTCAATCTGGCTGGCCTCGCTCAGCATAGCGAGCAGCGTCATCCGGTCACATTCCGCCGGGCCGACAGCGTACCACTCCAGTCGGTTACATGTGCAGAGCAGGACGTTCTCATGCGCTATGTGTCGTGCCGCCTCGAGTACCTGCGGTATCTGAGAAGGTGAAAAGGCGAGCCGTTCGCGCAGAGCAATCGGCGCCGTGGTATGATCGATTCCAGCAACGACAATCTGCATACAAATCTCATCCCATCGTCTTTTGTACAACCGCCGCCAATGCTTTGATGAAGAGCGGCGAGGCGTTGAGTGACTCGGTGCGGGCGAATTGCATGCCAGCCGACTCCGCCTGTTCACGAGCGGCGATCTCAATGTCGTAGAGAATCTCNCGCGAAGTCCGGCTTGAGCCATTCCTCCGGCGTGTGGCCCGCGCTCTGGTAGCAGAACATCCAGCGCTCAGGCGAAAGTCCCACCAGCTCGGCCACGGCAGCAGCGGTCTCTTTCAGATTATGAATGTAATCCGGCTCCTTCTCTACCACGCGCTTCGGCATGCTGTGCGCCGTCAACAACACAGGAACTTGCTCGCGCACATCAACCGGGAAACGCTCGAGCGCCTGATGCACCCGTTCTGCCAATGCCTGTAAGAAGAGCGGCTCCAGGTGCCAATCGCCTGCAATCCGTAGTTCGAGATCATTCCGCTGCAGATCCGCAACGGCGTCCTCCAGGGTGCGAACGTAGCCGCTCATGATGATCGGGGAGTACTGCGGCGACATAATCACGCCGATCAACTGCTGCGCTCCCGCAGCCGCCTCGGGTACAACATCAGCAATAAACGGCGGCGCGAAACGCATACCGGCCACGACATGAAACTCCGGGCCATCAGCATGCTGCCGGTTCAATTCCTCCTGCAGCGCCGCGGCCTGCTCGCGCGTGATGCGCAGGAGCGGTGAGCCTCCGATCAGGCGATAGCGCCGTTGGAACTCGGTAATTAACGCCTCGTCGGCAGGGCGCCCACCGCGCACATTTTTGAGATAGGTGGGAATATCATCCAGGGTTGTTGGCGAACCATAGGTCATTAATATGACACCTACGTGGGAAGCGTTCGTTGTTCTGATGTCCTTCATAACTCTGCTAACCCCCTATCTTCTGGCCGTTATTTCGTGAACAGCTTCAACCAACCGGCGCAGCATGTCCGGGTCGGTGGGAGCCAGTACGCCATGCCCCAGGTTGAAGATGTGTCCAGGGCGATTATTGGCGCGCCGCAGCACATCGAGCATGCCTTGCGCGATCGTATCCCAGGAGGTCAGCAGCAGCGTCGGGTCGAGGTTGCCCTGGATGCCCCGGTCGTAGCCGATACGCGCCCAGGCCTCGTCCAGGTCAACGCGCCAATCGACGCTGATTACATCGCCGCCAGCGTCGGCCATCAACTCTAACAGGCTGGCGGCGCCCGTGCCAAAGTGAATAGAGGGAGCATCGGCTTGTTTGATCGCTTCGAAGATGGGCTGCGCATAGGGCTGCACGAAGCGTTTGTAGGCGCTGGGGCCGAGCGAGCCGACCCAGCTGTCGAAGATCTGCACCGCGTCAACCCCCGCGTCGATCTGCGCGAGCAGGTAGCGAGTGACGACCTCGGTCAGCTTGTGCATGAGAGCATCCCACACTTCCGGCTGCCCATACATGAGCGACTTGGCGATGCCATAATCGCGCGAAGGGCGGCCTTCGATCATATAGCAGGCAAGTGTGAACGGCGCTCCGGAGAAGCCGATAACGGCCTGTTTCCCCTCCAGTTCGCGGCGCACGAGCCGGATGGCTTCCATCACATAGGGAGTGGACTCCTCGGCGTCGAGGATGCGCAGGGCTTCCACGTCTCGCATGCTGCGCACCGGATTGTGGATGATGGGGCCGATATCCGGCTCAATCTCAAATGAGATGCCCATGCCTTCCAACGGCAGCATGATATCGGCGTAGAGCACAGCGGCATCTACCCCGAATTGCTCAACGGGCATCAGTGTCACCTGGGCGCAGAGATCGGGCGTTTTTGCCATAGTCAGGATGTCGTAGCGTTTGCGTAGTTCACGATACTGGGCGAGGCAGCGACCGGCCTGGCGCATGAACCAGATGGGAGTGGCGTCGGGCTGCCGCCGGTAGCAAGCAGCAAGAAAACGCGCTGCTCCAGTGTGCGGCGTCATTCTTTGGTTTCCCCTCTTAATGTTATTTGCGTGTGATGTATGCGGATAAATCTCAAAATCTCGTGATTATAAGATAATCTATAGAGATTTTAGCGTTTTTTTCCCAATAGTCAAGGGGAAGAAAAAAGGCCGCAGCTTGTGGTGGGGATTTCTGCCGGATGGACTACGCTTCTTCTGCATCCGGCAGGGGCACATAATAGCCGACGCCCAGTTCGTTGCGCAGGAAGCGCGGCTGCGCCGGGTCTGGTTCGAGCTTGCGCCGCAGGTGACGGATGAAGGTGCGCAGGTAGGTGTTCTCCCCACTATAGTCTGGCCCCCAGACGCGCTGGAGGAGTTCACGATGGGTCAGCACCTTTCCGGGATTGTGGGTAAGTTCGCTGAGCAGATCGTATTCGGTGGGGGTCAGATGCACCTCGTTGCCGCCGGAGCGTACCTGCCGGTGCGCGAAATCAACGATCAAGCCGTTGGGGCCGCCGCAGCGATAGACGGGGCGTGAATTATCTCCCCCCGCCGCGCCGCTGCGCAGGCGCGCTACTTCATCCGCGCGGCGCATAGCTGCTCGCACCCGCGCCAATAATTCGTTCAGGCTAAATGGTTTGGTCAGGTAATCGTCCGCGCCTGCGTCAAGCGCCTTAATCTTGACCGACTCCTCGTCCCGTGCCGAAAGCACGATCACAGGCGCCTTACTCCACTCGCGCAATCGTCGTAAAAAGGCTAAACCATCAAGTGTCGGCAAGGCCAGGTCGAGCAGCACCAGTTCTGGTTCAAAGATAGCCGCCTGGTCGATGGCCTGAGCGCCATCACGCACGGCCTGCACCTGGTGCCCCCTCGCTCTCAACTGCGCCAGCAGAAAGGTGCGCATCTGTGGATCATCTTCTACGCAGAGAATGCGAACTTTGCGATCGGTCGTGGTCATACTCTCCCCCTTATACCTCCTGCTTCACCGGACTGGCGACCCCCAGCACGAAGGCAAAGGTCGTACCCTCGCCTGGCGCGCTGTGCAGCGTGAGCTTGCTGCCATGCGCTTCGATAATACCTCGACTGATGTATAATCCCAGCCCGGTCGCCGGACTCCAGCGCGAGCTGCCCCGTTTCTGTGTTGCCGGTTGTCCTGGGCGATCTGCCGCCGGTCGCCGCATCGCCGCGAATGTGCTAAAGCGTGTGAACAGCTCCGCCTGTCGTTCTGGCGTAATACCTGAGCCGCGATCGGTGACGCGCAGCTCGACACCCTCAACCGAACCCTCATGTCCATTGTATACCACTATTGCGTCCAGGCGCACCGTATCACCCTCGGGCGCATAGCGGAATGCGTTGCTGAGCAAATTGGTCAGCACGCTGATAATCAGTTCGTAGTCGGCCAACACCGCGGGCGTACCCGGCGCGATATGAATTTCCAGGCTGCGGTTGGATGAGCTGATCAAGGCCTCCAGGCGTTCCTGCAGGTCTTCAAACAGCTCGGGCAGCAGAACAGGCTCAAGGTCCAATCGCAGTGCTCCCGCTTCTACGCGCGAGGCGTCCAGGAAATGGTTAATCATACCTACCAGGCGCTCCACCTGCTCGTCGGCGGTCTGTAAATAGTCCAGCTGCTCGTCGGGCGACCACGAGTAGTCTTTGGCCTGCAGCGCGCTGAGGTGGGCGCGAATATTGGCGAGCGGCGTTTTGAGCTCGTGGGCCATGGTCGTGAAAAAATCCTCGCGCGCGCGTTCCAGCGCCTTGAGATTGGTAATATCTTGCAGCACCAGCACCGCATCGGTAATCGTCCCATCAGCCGCTCGCAAAGGAGCTGCGCTGGCCAACATAGACAGCAGTTGATCGTCGTATTGCGTGATATGCAATTCAGCTTCGCAGGCCTCTCCTTTATGCAAGGCAAGATAGAGCGGCTGTTCCTCGTAGGGCAGCATGCTACCAGAAGCCCCAAACACCTCTATCCCCCGGAAGAAAGCCTCGATGTCGGCTCCAACCATGCGCTCAGAAGCCACGTCGAGATCGTCGAAGTGAGCTTCACCCCCGGAATTCCAGCCCATAGCTTGCAACAGCCATGCTGCCTGCCGGTTGCTGATGATGATGCGGTTATCGTTGGCCGAGACAAGCAAGACGCCCGAGGGCAATCGCGCCAGCAGCAATCCCAACCGCGAGTGTTCCAATTCCAGGGCGTCCTGCGCCTCCTCCAGTGCCTGGTTGCGCTGCGCCAGTTCAGCTGTGCGAGCGATGACCTGGGCCTCGATCGATTCGCGCGCCGTTGTCTGCTCCGTCACATCGTGGTACAACACCACGTACGCAAAGATATTGCCAAGCTCATCCTGGATGGGCGCTTTCGAGCGGCGCATTGCGTAGGTCTTCCCATCTGCTCCCACCATCTTAAACTCATCCACCCGCTTGTCATTTGGATACAGTTCCAGGTCGGTCACCATACCCTGGATGGAGGGCGAACCCTCTGGATAGATAGCGGCGCTGCGCGCCAGGGCTTCGCCGATGTACAGGCCAATCACCTCGTCTGTCCATCCCAGCAGCTGGCGTATCGCGCTGTTGAAATCCGCAACGCGCCAGCGCGCATCGTAGATAATCACCCCGTCGGGAATAGCCTGCATCACGTTTTCGCGCTGGCGCACTTGCCGTCTCGCGTCCTGGGCAAGCCGATCAATTTGCAGAAAGAAGCGCGCATTCTGTATCGCCAGCCCGACCTGTTGCGCAAACTGCTCCAGTAGCTCGACTTCCTCGGCGGGTAGGCCGCGCACCCGCCGGTGATAGACCTCGATGGTTCCCAGAACTGCACCTTCTTTTGGTTCTCTCTCGGGACCCGGCTCAAATATGGGTACGCATAGCACCGAACCCGGTCTGCGCGGGATACCATCATCGTCCAGTAATGGAAACTCGATCTCTGGCCGCAGATTGGTATTTGGAATGACCAGTGAACGGCGCGTCCGCATCACCTGGCCCAGTAGCAAATGCTCGCCGAGCTGGGGCTGCCAGCTCTGTGAACTGAGGTGCAGACCTTTCTGAGCCGCAATGTTCACTCTCAGTGAACCGTTCTGCTCTTTGTCATCCTCATTGCGCGCCTGGAAGTGTGATCCTCGCGGCTCATTGCCTGAAACGGAGGACTCGATCAACAGGATGGCGCAGCGCGTGGAACCAACCAGCTCTTGCACCGCTTGAAGAGTGCGCTCGAGCACATGTGGAAGCGCAAATCGTCCGGCGATTGCGGAAGAGATGTAATGAATAGCCTCGATGTGCATGTGCGAGCGCACCTTACCGGTGACATCCTCAACGATCACGAGCAGCCTTTCTCCTGGCGCCTGCCCGCCCTGCGCATTCATCGATGACGGCTGCTGCATTGGCTCAATGGTGATGCGCCAGTAGGTGCGCCCGCGTGTTTCGAGGAAGCCCTCGTAAGGAATATCGTCCAGGTGCAGCGTTTCTCTGCCTGTGTATGCCTGGCGTAGCCAAGGCTCTACCGACCGGAGCATCTCAGGGGGGAGTATCTCGCTCAGCGTACGACCGACCACTTGTGAAGAGCGCCAGGGTTCTTCAAGTAATGAGAAGAGATAGGGGTTGATAGAGCGTACGCGCATAGCAGGGCCGTCGAGGATGACAAAACCAACCATCAGTTGTCCCAGAATATGTTCAAGTGGGGCAGATTGCTCCAACTGCATAATTGCTTAGTTTCTAGGTACTTGAATACGTATAAGATTGCATTGTATGTATAACTATGACCGGGCACTGTATCGTCACCAGGTCTTCCCGATATCATACCTCAATTATATCTTTTTTTCACGCGCTGGGGAGAAAGGTTTTTCGGTGTTTGTGTGTGTGTTGTGAGCCAAAAATCGGTAATATTACTCATGACTTCAGCAAAACACAAGTATATCCTTTATGGGAGCTTTAAGAATACAATGCTCTTCTCTATAAAGGAGCCACAATGATGCAGTTCAAAGAGCCTGAGATAGTCATGGTAGATGGGCGAAGGCTTGCCTATGAGGAGGTATCCCCGCCCTCACCGAAGGGAACGATCATCTTACTGGTGGGGCTCGGTGCCAAGCGGCAGGGCTGGTACAAACAACTGCCTGCATTTGGCCGCTATTATCGAACCCTTGCACTCGATTATCGCGATGTTGGGGACAGTGATGAAGCCAAGGAATCTTACACTATCAAGGATTTGGCTGAAGACACCATAGCCGTTATGAGAGCACTTGAGATCCAACATGCCCATATCATTGGTATCTCGATGGGCGGCTTTATTGCTCTGGAGTTAGCCTTAAACTATCCTCAGATGCTTGATAAGCTGGTCTTGGTTGTCACCTCAGCTGGCGGCCCCGGACACGTCTCGCCTGCTCGCGAAATCATGGCTGTGATGATACAGCCTCCAGAGGTCGAGATCGGCGAGGCGGCACGCAAAGTCTGTGCTGCAGTTTCGGCTCCTGGTTTTGTGGAAAGCCACACAGAGGAGTTCGATATCTTTGCCGAAATTGCTCGCTATCGCCCAATGAGCGAAGCTGCCTACTTTCGCCAGTTGGCTGCCTGCCGGGGACACGATGTTTCCCAGCGATTGCATCAGATCAAGGCTCCTACTCTCGTTATTCATGGCGATGTGGATCCGCTCGTCCCACTCCAAAACGGCTTGCACCTCGCCCAGAGCATTGCAGAAGCCAGCCTGATTGTCTACCCTCAAACCGGCCACATTCCTGAAGTCGAACGAGCTGCGCAGTTTAATCATGACATTCTGGCTTTTTTAGAGCGTTGAGATGGCCACAAAACGGTACTTTTACCATTTCTCTTCAATGAAGAGGAGGTTAACCATGAAAGAGATCAACAACCGGCTCACTTTTTTGAGTTCGCCGGGTTTGGCTCATGATGATCGCATTTTGCCAGAGACACGTTCTCTACTTTTGGCCTCATGATACGGATAAACTGTTCGCCTGGACGATCAAACCTACCATAACTCCCATGATGCTAGCCGCTGCATACGTGGGAGGTATCTACTTCTTCACTCGTGCTATTCTGGCGAAGCAATGGCATCAGGTAAAACTGGGTTTTTTGCCGGTGACAGCTTTTGCCTCATTGCTGGGGATTGCAACTATCCTGCATTGGGATCGTTTCAATCACAGCCATATCTCATTCTATACCTGGGCAACACTCTATTTCACGACGCCGTTTCTCGTCTTCGCTGTCTGGTTGCGCAATCGAACGGCAGATCTCGGTACCGTTGATCCGGACGAGTTCATCATCCGTCCGGTGATCCGCCTGTTTATCGGCATTATCGGTCTGATTACGCTTGCTGTCAGCTTACTTCTTTTCCTCCAGCCAGATCTCATGATCCGTCTCTGGCCCTGGATGCTGACTCCCCTCACCGCGCGTGTTGTAGGGGCCATGTTTGCGCTTCCTGGCATCGTCGGTCTGGGGATTGCCGCAGAGAAGCGCTGGAGCGCTGCACGTATTATCCTGGAGGCTCAAGCGTTCTCCATCGCCATGATCCTGGTAGCGGCAGCTTTGGCCTGGGGTAACTTCGCGCCGCCGAAACCCCTTACTTGGCTCTTCGTTGGCGGTCTCGCCTTTCTGCTCGTGGCAATCGCTGCATTCTATCTAGGTTGTGAGCTGTATCGTAGAAAACGGCTGGCACGACTCTCACACTAATGCTTGTTACATCTGACCATCCTACGGCGACGAAATCGCCCCACGGAGAGGAGACTATCTATGGGAACACTCCACTTACCGCCCGAGGTCGAGGCAGTGTTTCGTGAGTTTCGCACGTGCGAGTTCACGACCGTGAACCGGCAGGGTCAGCCGCTAACCTGGCCCACCGAGCCGTATTATGATGCGCCTGAGGGCAGGCTCATCGTCACAGCCTCGATCGCCTTCCCGGTGAAGGCATATAACGCTCGCCGCCATCCCCAGGTAGCGATGCTCTTTTCCGATCCTACGGGCGCGCCCCTCAGCGACCCTCCAGCCGTGCTCGTTCAGGGAGAGGCCACCGTCACCGAACTGGTCGACGACCCTGCCTGGTCCTACGCCATGTTCAAAGAATCTGTCCTCCGCCAGCCCCGCGCGCGCAGCTTTGTGAGCAACCCGCTGGCCCGTCGGTTGTTCACCTTCCAGTTTCAGCGCTTGGCAATTTGCGTGCAGCCCCAGCGCATCCTGGTCTGGCCGCGGGGCGATAGGGGTCAGACTCCTACCGAACTGGAGGTCCGCTATGTGGAATAAGCGACTGATTGCTTGCGCTCGGACCTACCCCAGCGCCGTGTTGACCGTCGTTGAGGACTCCGGCTACCCCCGCAGTGTGCGCTGCGTTGTGGAGTTCGACGATGCCCGCGAGCTGATCCTCTTTCCTGTACGGCCCCTGGACGTGGTTGGCCGACAGGGGTCGGCCTGTCTGCTCTTCCACCAGCACAACGCCGACTTGAGTGGGCAACGCGAATTGCTGATCAAGGGCGAACTACGCGAGGAAGCAGGCAAGCTTTTCCTGCGCCCGGGAGACTTTCTCACCGGCTCAGGACGTCAGGACACCGATCGCATGCCATACGCAGGGTCGCCGCTGGACATTTTCCGCTACATGATGCTGGGACGGCGCAAAGCGCGCGCATACCTGGCGAAGCGCGGGAAGCCTTGGACGCCGCGCCCCTGGGGGAAGATGCTTCGCTACCTGGACGAGCCGTGAGCAAGCGGGGTTTCTCGTAGCGGCATCATCCTCTCAGGGACAGCAAGGCATGAGCGAATGGGTGCGACGCTACCCGTCAAATACGCCCCTGCCCTCGGTTGAACTACTTGCCCAACTCCCGCAGTGGCAGCGCGGTGAAGTGATAGACCTGGGCGAAAGATGACTCAGGTGCTATGATACTCTTGTTGCTACAGGCATCGTCATCCTGCATGAGAATTGAGACTATCATATGGACTTTCAAGGTAAGCGCGTGCTGATCATGGGGCTGGGTTTGAATGGCTCTGGCATCGCTTCGGCGCGCTATACTGCCCAGCGCGGGGCGATTGTGCGCGTGACCGATTTGCGGTCGGCGGAGGTGCTGGCTCCAAGCATCCAGGCATTGGCCGGTTTGCCCATCGAATATGTACTGGGGGGGCATCGCGATGAAGACTTTCTGTGGGCAGACATTGTTATTCCTGTGCCGGGAGTCAGGCTCTCTTCGCCGTACCTGGGCATTGCTCGCGAGCACGGCGCGTTGATTACCCATGAGATCGTTCTCTTTTTTGAGGCATGCCCTGGTCGCATCATTGGTATAACCGGGACGCGTGGCAAAACCACCACCACGACGCTCATTTACGAGATCATACGCGCCACCGGCGCCCCCACCGTGATCGGCGGCAATGTCTCAGGCGTGGAAACGCTCTCGCTGTTGCCGGAGATCACGCCCGAAACGCAGGTCGTACTGGAAATATCGTGTGAACAATTAAACGGCATGGCCGCTCCTGCCATCAGCCCTTCGGTGGCAGTTATGACCAATATCTATCCCGACCATCTAGACAAGTACGACACGATGGAAGAGTATATCGATGCCAAAGCCAACATCTTCCGTCACCAGCGCGCAAACGACCTGGCGGTCTTTAACTATGACAACCCGGTGACACGCCGCCTGGGTGTGGAAGCTGCCGCTGTAACCTGGTATGCGAGCCTGGAACGTTGGGGGAGCTTCGCGCGTGGGTCTTCCGAAATCGTTCCCTTTATCTTCACCGACACACCTCTCAGGGGCAATCATAATCTCGCGAACATTTTGCTGGCGACGACCACTGCCAGGTTGTTGGGGGTGCCTGACGAGATCATCGCCACGACCATCAAGCATTTTCGTGGTGTACCCTATCGTCAGGAAGAGGTGGCCATAATCGACGGTGTGCGCTTTATCAACGACACGACCAGCACTATGCCCATTGCCGGGCAAATTGCGCTGCAATCCTTCGAAGAACCAATTGTGCTGCTTGCGGGCGGTAATACCAAGCACCTCCCACTGGAGGACTGGGCCGGCGCCATTGTGCAGCGCTGCCGGGACGTGGTTTTGCTGAAAGGAACAGGCACCGATGAATTACTGCCGGTCCTGCAAGATGCCGCGGCCAGGCAGGGGAGAAAGAACCCGGTGCGCGGCGTCTTTGATAATTTCACCGCCGCGATGGATTGCGCGGTCTCGCTGGCGCGCCCTGGAGATACGCTGCTCTTCTCTCCGGGATTCACCAGCTTTGGCATGTTCCACAATGAGTTTGACCGGGGCGATAAGTTCGTCGCTTATGTACGCAAGCTGATGCAATCCGGTTAAGGCAAGCGAGCAACTTGACCCCCCAGATTTCCTATGTTTTCCCGTCTATTTGTGTCGATTATGTATACTACATACGGGGAAAAATCAGTATACTGGGGGAAATACCGTGAGGCTTCCGCGAAACGGCAAACGCCTGTACACATACATCGCGTTTATTTGCGCTGCCCTCCTCTGGTTCTTCACAGCCTATCAAGGGTATGCGGGACAGCTTTTTAACCGCCTCGTGCCGCCGGATACAAGCTTAACCATGAATACCAATCCATTCATTTTACAGGTAGTACCCCACGGTGCACATCCGGTTGTGACATCTACATCTACCCAGGGAACCACCAATCCCGGCCCTGTACCTCCTGGTGCCGGAACGATACCTGCGCTCTTTCCAAACTATTTGAGCTTTGGTGTCATGAATCCTCCTGCCCAGGCCTCGGCCCTCGATGACATGCGTTCAAGAAATGGAGCGGCCTTCACCTTTCGCTACCAATACCTGACGGGTGGGGCCAATACAGGGCGAGGATGGGAGACCTGGCAGCAGCCAACGGGCCAGTTCGCTACCTCTTATATGCAGGAGAGCGCGCAGCACGGCTATATCCCGGCGTTCGTCTACTACGAAATTTGTCTCACCAACGGTCCTCATCCTTCTGATTACTGCGGTGGACATAATATTGACCAGGACACTGCCAACCTGGCGAGCGCGTCAACGATGAACGCCTATTTTGCCAACTGGGACTTGATGTTGCAGAAAATCGGCGCGTTTGGGAAACCGGTGCTGGTGATTGTCGAACCTGACCTGTGGGGTTTTCTGCAAAATGCCTCGCATGGCAGCAATAACGCGGCCAGCATTCCCGCCAGCGTCAGTTCTTCGGGTTTTGGCGACGCTGCCGGTTTCCCCAATACCGCGCAGGGTTTCGCCTGGGCGTTGCTGCATATGCGCGACAAATACGCGCGCAATGCCATCCTCGCCCTGCACGCCTCAACCTGGGCGGCGGGCGCGGATATCGCCACCGATACCAGGTCGTCGCTCGACGTAGCGGGACTTGCTCGCAGCGAAGCCAACTTTCTCAATAGCGCGGGACTCAACGGCAACCCGCAGGGCATTTCAAGCTGGGACGTGATTTCAAGTGATGTCGCGGATTTTGACTCCGCGCAGCCGGGAGGACGTTCCTGGTGGGACCGCTACAACGTCACCTACCCCAATTTCGCGCGCTACCTGACCTTTATCGGTGATCTCAGCCAGAATACGCGCCGCCGCGTCGTAATGTGGCAGGTGCCTATGGGCAACCAGTATTTCGACACCATGAATAACACTTCTGGCCATTACCAGGACAATCGGGCCGAATATATTCTGGGGAACGTAGCCAGTTTTGCGGCTGCCGGGGTGATCGCCGTGCTGTTTGGTCCCGGCAATGGCGGCACCATGAATATCGATGCCATGCACGATGGCGTGACCAATCCCGCGCCCGTCAGCAGCTACGAGTGTAATCTCTGCAATACGCATAAGAGCAGCTATCCCGACGATGACGGGGGGTATCTGCGTCTTTTCGTTGGCCTCTACATGCAGCACCCGCTAGCGATTACATAGCGTTAATCCAGGTACCCCAACGCACGCAGGCGTGCCTTGATGATAGCAACCTGCTCATTCTCTCTATTCATCTCAGCCCAGCGAGGTGTAATCAGACCATACTGCTCAAGGTAGTACATCACGCGCATTGCGCTGCGTTCAGGTAGCTCACCGCTGGTATCGATGCTCAACTCCGGCGTATCTGGCGGCTGGTAGAGATGGGGAGCAATCGACAGGGTAATTTCTCCCTGTTCGATGCGCTTCTGACGCAGGTCTTCCGGGCAATGCAGGTACACTTCTACGAATTGCGAAATCTGTTCGCGCGCGTAGCTGCGTGCTTCCGCGTAGGGTGATACCGAAGAGGTGATGGTGATGATATCGTTACGCGCCAGCAGGGTACAGATATACGTGGTGAATGCATCATAGCCGGGGGTATGGCTGCGATCCTCGCGAATCTCTTCCTCGACGTGCAATTCGAGGTTCAGCCATTTGGAGAGCGTCGGAGTATCGATGATCTCAGTCTTGTAGCCCCGCACGGCCAGCGCCTGCTTGAGCAGCCTGGCCAGCGTCGTTTTCCCGCTTCCCGGCAGCCCCGTGAACCAGAGCGTGAAACTGAGATCGTGATGAGCCGAGATCGTTGACCAGCCTGGTCCCAGGTCCCATACCTGGTGTTCTTGCGCCATACCAGACCCTCCTTACTTGCTCCCATCTCACTCGATGGAACGGGAAAGTTGAAGAGCAGGCACGGCGCTTTCACGACGTTGCGCATGAATCGCGGGAGCCTGCGCACGCAGCGTTGCTGACGTGGTAGCGCGACGTACCCACCAGATAAATCCTGCCACGCCAGCCCAATTTACCAGGGCAAGTACAATAAGGAAAACCCAGTTCGGCAGACCCAGGCTATTAGCAAGGAGATAAATCAAGCCGGTCAGCAGAATGTTTCCGAGTGTGAGAGGAATAAGAATGAGCCACGCGAACTGCATCAACTGATCGGCGCGTAAGCGTGGTAACGTGGCGCGCACCCACACAAAGATGAAGCAGACGAAGTACACCTTCGTCACAAAGTAAATGAGCGCGAGTACATTGCCGATCAACCCCCACACGGGTGTGCCCAATCCGGTCAAGTACGAGACACCGGGACCGCTCCAACCTCCAAGAAAGAGGTACGTGGCGATGGCCGAGACGATGGTCATATTTCCATACTCGCCCAGGAAGAACATGGCCCAACGGGCGCCACTATATTCGGTGAGATATCCTGCCACCAACTCTGACTCTGCTTCAGGCAGATCAAAGGGCGGGCGATTGGTTTCGGCTACGCCACAGATGAAGTACACCAGGAGCATCAATGGCTGTACCAGGAGAAACCAGGCCCAGGGTGTAAAGCCTCCGAAGAGGAAGTCGAGGATGGGGTTGTTCGTGTTGTGCCACACGTCCTGAAATTGCATGATCTCTTAGAACGCTCGTAAGCATGACGATGCTCACCAGGGCCAGCACCAACGGTAGTTCGTAAGAAATCATCTGGGCAGCAGAACGTAGTCCGCCAATGAGTGAATATTTATTATTCGACCCCCAACCGGCCATAATGACGCCGATCACATCAATTGAACTCATGGCGACGTAGTACACGATGCCAGTCGCAAGCGCAATTCCTGGTAGTTCAATATATGGAGAGAATGGGAGTACAGCGAAGGCTCCAATGATCGGTGCGAGAAAGACAGCTGGCGCGAGTAAAAAAACCCATTTATCACCGCTGCTCGAGTGAATATCCTCCTTTAACAGGAGTTTGACCACGTCAGCCACCGGCTGTAACAACCCCTGCGGACTGGTATGATAGGGTCCCAGGCGGTCTTGCACCAGGGCCAGAACCTTGCGGTCAACATAACTCAAGAACGTGGCGCTGGTCAAAACGAAACCGAAGGCAACTACGAAAGTAACAACAAATTGTAAGAACTGCCACGAGAAAACTCCCTGCAGCAATTGCGTTCCTACATCATCGGCAAACACTGTCATGCACATGTGAAACCTCCAGATGTTCATGTCCCTCGGTTCGCTTCGCTAAAGACCAATCATTGAGAGTTGCCTAACACATCAATTGTATCATTCGTCGGATAACTTGTCGATTCTCACACTTATCAAGACGTTGGAATGAGTCTTTTTTAGACCCGGCTTGCGTTGGCGCTAGAAGTTTGGTATAACGTTGTAAAAGGCAAAAAGCGTTGTTCTGTACCAGGCGAAAGGTAAGAAGTGAACAATGTTGTTACCGGCGCGCCCCAAAGGAGAGAAGAAACTATGACCATCATGATGAGTAGGAAAGCCCTGGAGGAGTACGGGCTTGTTAACCTGGGGAATATAAACTGGAATCTTTCACCCGCTGTCCTGGTTGAACACGCGCTGGCGCGTAAGGAGGGCGTATTAGCCTCCAATGGTGCGTTTGCCGCGACCACCGGATCGCACACGGGACGTTCCCCAAGAGATAAATTTATTGTGTCAAATGAGGAATACGCGGCCAAGATCTGGTGGGGTGATAACAATCATCCAATGTCGCCGGATACCTTTGAAAATGTGCGCCGCAGCCTGGCAGCCTATTTGCAGGGGCGTGATGTCTACGTGCTGGATGCCGCAGCCGGGGCAGACCCCGACTATCGCATGCCAATCCAGGTCATCACCGAACTGGCCTGGCACAACCTCTTCGCGCGCCAACTCTTCCTGCGCGCGAACGAGAGCGATTTGAGTTCCGAGCGCCCAGGCTTTACTATTTTGTGCGTGCCGAATTTCCATACCGATCCGCGCACTCACGAGACGCGCTCGGATATGGCGATCATCATCGACTTCGAGGAACGCCTCGTCTTGATCGCCGGGACACAGTACGCCGGCGAGATGAAGAAATCTATTTTCACAGTGCTCAACTTCATCCTGCCCGCGGAAGGCGTGCTGCCCATGCACTGTTCAGCCAATGTTGGCCCGAAAGGTGACGTGGCCCTCTTCTTTGGCCTGTCAGGCACCGGTAAAACCAGCCTGTCTGCCGACCCCACCCGCCGCCTGATTGGTGACGATGAACATGGGTGGGACGATAATGGCATCTTCAACTTCGAGGGCGGATGTTATGCCAAGTGCATTAACCTCTCCCAGAAGTACGAGCCGCAGATCTGGAATGCTATACGTTTTGGCGCGGTCTATGAAAATGTTGTGCTGAACCCGCGTACCCGCGAGCCAAATTACGCCGATGACTCCCTGACGGAAAATACGCGCGCGGCCTACCCGGTTGACTTCATCGACAATGTGATCGAAGCGGGCAGGGCAGGCCAGCCGAAAGCGGTCGTTTTCCTGTCGGCAGACTCCTTTGGCGTCTTGCCGCCAATCTCGATGTTGACAACCGAACAGGCCATGTATTACTTCCTGTCCGGCTATACCAGCAAACTGGCCGGTACCGAGGCGGGTATCACTACTCCACAGGCCACCTTCAGTTCCTGTTTTGGCGCGGCCTTCCTACCCTTGCGCCCCGGTGAATACGCCAATCTACTGCGCGAGCGTATCGAGAAGTACCACGTGCGCTGCTACCTCATCAACACCGGCTGGACCGGCGGCCCGTTTGGTATCGGCGAGCGTATCAACATCAACTATACACGCGCGATGGTCAGGGCTGCTATCAGCGGCGCATTGGACGATGTGGAGACCGTGACCGATCCCGTCTTTGGCCTGCACATACCAACATCCTGTCCTGATGTGTCGGCCGAGCTGCTCATCCCTCGCAACACCTGGGCCGACAAGGAAGCCTACGATCAACAGGCGGCAAGCCTGGCCGAGCGCTTCAAGAAGAACTTCACGCAGTTTAACCTGCCCGGCGACGACGTGCGTAACGCCGGTCCCAAATAAGACTTATCGAAGATAACAGGAAAAGACAGGATTTCCCAAAGCTGCGGCTTCAGGGAAATCCTGTTTTACGTCATTGTCGTCAAAAGCCGAAGCAGCTCCTCGATAAATGATAAAAATCACCATAAATTTGACACTGCTTTCTGATCCATAATATACTCAACTCATCATCTACATCATTTACTCTGGTTTACTTAAATGCCAGAGTGAGCCATAATTGTGTCCAAATTCGAACATATCCCCTTGCTTGAAAGAGAGCGCAGCGATGAATGTAACTACTGGCAAAGGGTTCTCGTTGATGAAGAACACCACCAGGAACTATCTGGTCAAGAGGTTCCGTCCTGTTGTTATCTTCATCCATCGACACCACCCTGCCAGGCTTCTTTACGCCTTTTTCGTCTTCATCGTGCTGGCTGTCATTGGCAGCATCATAGAAGCTTTCTTTCAATTCGGAAAACTTCCTGGCTTGAGCGATTTTCAGAAGACCTATGTATTCCAGGTAGCCATCGACTTTCCCTATTTCTCTGTGCCTTTCATGCTGCTCAGTATTGTCCTGCTTCCATTAGGCTGGTATCTAGACCGCCGTGAGAAGCAGCAAAGGAGAGAGAAAGAGGGCCAGGATATGGGAAAGGCAATTGGTAAGGCTATCACTCCTATTAT
>VBHV01000645.1 GCA_005881995.1 Chloroflexota bacterium
ACTACCGGTTTATATCGTTCGATACACGCGCAGCCGGAGGCAGTACGAGCCTTGCTGGCCGATTGGGATGGGCCGGCACAGGCAGCTGAGAAACTGGCAAGTGCGCATCGTATTTTCTTATCGGGCATTGGCACCAGCTTCCATGCAGCCACCGTGGGAGAATACCTCCTGCGCTATGCCGGTGCCGATGCCTGGGCGCTACGCTCATTCGAGTTTGTGCATTATCCCCGGCCCCTGCGAGCCGATGACGGGGTGATCGTGGTCAGCCACCGGGGAAGCAAGCTGCATGGCAATCTGGCCCTACAGCGTGCCGTAGAAAGCGGCGTACGAACGGTGGGCATTACAGGCCGGAATACAAAGATGCAGGGAGCAGGTATTCTCATCGAGACGGTTGAGCAGGACCCATCTTCGACGCACTCTATCAGCTACGTGGGCGCGCTGACACGCCTGGGCCAGGTTGCGGCGAGACTGGCCGCGCTCAATGGACATTCGCATGAGGCACATAAGCTGGATCAGGGTTTGAAGGCGTTACCGGCGTTAATGGAAGATGTCCTCTCGCGCGAGCAGGAGGTCAGAGAGGTCGCGGCTGAGGCGGTTGCACACGCGCGGCGACTCTACTACATCGGCGCGGGACCAAACGCCGTTACAGCCCCCGAGGGCGCGCTCAAGGCGAAAGAAGCAGCGTATGTCACGGCCGAAGGTTTTGAGCTGGAACAGGCTATTCACGGACCACAGGTGGCTTTTGAAACGGAAGATGTATTGATCCCCATCAGTGTGCGCGGTGCGGCGCAGTCCCGCATGGCCGACTTTCTGCTTGCGACCAGCGAGATTGGTTCGCGCGTGTGGTTGATTGGTGAGGCTCCCACTGCGGAGACGGCGGAACTCTTCAAGCGCGAGGGGTGGAAACAGTTCTCTCTGGGCAATTATGCAGACCTGCCGGAAGAACTGACGCCTTTGTTGACCGTGCTGCCGGTGCAATTGCTGGCTGAATTTCTGGCGGCGGCGCGCGGTACAAATGCCGATAGTTTCCGCGGCGATCAGGAGGCATACAAGCGGGCCGGGGCGCGCTTCCGCATTTAAGGGCTGCCTGAGAGGAACGGCGAGATTAGAGCAGGTTTTTACTCTCTGAATAGTGGCCATTTTGCTTCGCCCGCGTTTGGATACCTGATTCGGCTTTCTCGTCGTCTTCCTCTTCTTCATCAGCACCATTGCCAGGCAAGGGTTCTTCAGCTTCGTCTGCCTTGCGGGTATCGAGATTGGTCCATGTATTGAGCGACCCTACGTCTACGTTCCTGCGCCCAAAATATCTCTTGTTCAACTCAATCACTCCCCAGCTGAGGATGAGGGCGGCTATAATAAATACCACATATTGCACAATATCAGGGTTCATCAATACAGTTGCCTTTCGTACGAGGAATACGCAAATCACGCCTCCATTCTAGCGGCCAAAAAGGGAAGCGTCAAGATGTATAATCTTTTAGTGGGAAAGGAAAGCGGAGAAGTGTGGCTTCTCCGCCAGAGCGGTCGGGAGGGGGAGAGAGGGGAGTATCACCCGACCGCCTCAAGAGGGTTTGCAGAGGATAGATAGGGGATGAGAGAGCATATTTAGTTTTGAACCTTTGTTCTAACAAGACCCATTGTACTATAGAACAGCTGGATTGTCAAGAGGTTTTTAGAACAAATTTTCTAATTTTTCTAGAACATGATATAATGTTGGGGTATTAGCTGGTCAGCCGTCAGGAGCCAGAGAATGCCCAACCATAGTATTGAAAGTGAGATGCTACGCAGCATGGCAGATATTCAACCATTACAAGGGATACGCTATGTGAGCCAGGCTGTAGGGGATCTGTCTCAGGTTGTCGCGCCACCCTATGACGTGATTTCTGAGGAGGCGCAGGCGCGCTACTATGCGCGAAACCCCTACAATATCATTCGCCTGGAACTGGGGCGAGATGAGCCAGGCGACACTATACTCAATAATCGCTACACACGCGCCGCCACGATGCTGGCTGAATGGCGCGTTGAGGACATTTTGCGAGAGGATGACGCGCCTCGCTATTACTGCTATCAACAGGTGTTTACTTACAGCGGTCAAAGCTACACGCGCACGAGTTTGCTGGCTCGCGTGCGCCTGGAACCCTGGAGCGCGCGGGTGGTGCTGCCGCATGAGCAAACCCTGGCGAAACCCAAAAGCGATCGTTTGAAGTTGATGGAGGCATGCGCGACGAATATAAGCCCCATTATGAGCCTGTACGACGACCCGCAGGGTCGAATGCGCAAGCTCCTCAGCAGCTATGCAGCCGACCCGGAGATAAAGATTATCGACGAGGCGCAGGAAGAACACCGCCTGCAGGCCATTACTGACGAACAATCCATCGCACTTATCCAGGACTTCTTCTCCGAGCGTCGATTATATATTGCCGATGGACACCATCGCTACGAAACGGCGCTGAACTATCGCGAAGAAGTGCTGGCTATGCGCAAAGACTTGCATAGCGACGACGCCGTTAATTTTGTCTTGATGGCCTTGATCGACCTGGATGATCCTGGCTTGCTGGTATTGCCTACACATCGCCTGGTTTCTTCCTTGAGCGAGGATGCGCTTGCTGCGTTGAGCAACCAGCGGCTGGGGCAGTACTTCACGGTGCGTGAACTTGCAATGGGGGACTATCCGCCGGAGGTGCCGCTGCAGATGCTGGCACAGGCCGATGGAGATGTCCCCTCATGTGTGATTTGCACGGCTGAGCAAAGCTGGCTGGTGAGCTTGAATGAGCAGGGCAAGGCGCGCATGGAACAAAGCGGGCATTCGACGGCGTGGAATGCGCTGGATGTGGCTGTGGCCCATACCCTGATATTAGAGGCGCTGCTAGGGCTGACCGCCGATGATCTCACTGCTGGCACGCACGTGCGCTACACCCGCGATACGCAGCAGGCATTGCAGGCTGTACAGAAGGGAGAGGCGCAGGTAGCGGTGCTGTTAAATCCGACGCGAGTCCGGCAAATCTGCGAGGTCGCGGAGGCAGACGACCGCATGCCACAGAAGTCTACCTATTTTTATCCCAAGTTGATTACAGGACTGGTCATGAATCCTTTGTGGTAAACATATTTTCGTAGGGACAAGGGGACGTGTGGTGCTGTGAGGGGGCCTTGTGCTTGTCCTTCCCAGGAAGGCGAGAAGAGACAGAGGACAAGCACAAGGCCCCCTCACATCCTCTCCACCACCCCTTGTCCCTACGCTTGTTTAGAACGGTAAATCATCTTCATTTGATAAAAAATCAAGCGGCAGGCCGCCAAAGGGACCGTTTTCAAAAGCCTCGGTCATCAGGCGCAGCAGACCATTTTCGAGAGAGCGGTGCATCATCGCGCGCAGGAACGGCTGGTTTCGCGGTGGTACACCCGAATCGGGGTGCAGTGTTGAGGCAACCGCGCTGACCAGGCTGGCATCATTGGTGCGCTCCACTAATTGGAAGAGCGCGCCCTGGCGACGCAGACGGGTTTCGTAGAGCATGCGCCATTTGGTATCAATCACCTTATCGAGGGCTTCGCTGACAATCGCTTCCAGGTCGGCTTTGTGGATATCGGCCTTCTGCTGCGATCCTTTGCGCTTACGACTGCGCGAGGGAGACTGCATATTGCCGAGAATGGAGGTATAAGGGCCAACATAGGAGCGGATATTGGCGAAGGGGTCGTAAAACCATGACTCAAATTCTGACAAGGCGTACAACTCGTCGCCGCGCTGCGCCAATGTCGCGACTTCCGGTGTGAACGGAAGCGGGTCAAGCATGGTCATAACGGGAGGATTTTGTTTTTTATTCGCATCGTCACCTTCAATGAAAGGCCGCCATACAGCATAGGCCACCGGGACTTTGTGGCGCGTGCGTTTATTGATAGCGCGCGCTTCGGTGATCAAGGCGCGGCAGTAGGCAAGGGAAACCTTGAAACTGCCGAAACCCTGGTCTTCCATGCTCTCGACCAGTTCAGTCCAGCGCTCCATCTCCATCTCATCCGTGCCATAGCAATCTTTAATGCCCCATTCATCCTGGTACAGGACGTTGACGCCTTTCAACAAGCCATCTGGGCGCTGCCAGGACAGGATAACCATCTGGGCGCCGGACCCATCAACAAAGCTGACACGTGCTTCGTGCAGGGGTTGTTGTTGAACTTGAAGCACCTCTGCCATAGCAGCATCCTCTGTGCCTGGACTGGATTGCATGGTGAGGCGGCCTAACGCGGCGCGCGCTTTTTGTTTGACCTGTCGATTGGCACTGTTGGTAAGCAGGTAGTTGAGGGCCGGAATCGACTGGTGCGCGGCAACAGGTCCCAACTGTTCAAGCGACTCAATCGTCGCCAGCACCACCTTCGTGGATTGATTTTCGAGCAGAGGGATCAGTAATTTGGTAGCGCGCGGGTCCTGGCTCATGCCCAGCCAGTTGATAAAGCCGAGACGGCGATCCATGGGCATGCTCAGCACATCTTCCAGGACTGATTCGACGCCCAGCTCGCTTTGCCCTACCAGTTCAAGCAGGCGAATCTGCATCTGGAGCATGGCCGCTTCGGGGTCATTGAGATATTCGATGATGCCATCATCGGCCATTTCCGAACCAAGTTCTTTGAGGACCGGCGCTAGCGTCAGTTTTGCCATATCGCTCACGGTTGGATCGGCAACCACATCTTCTAATTCTTCCAGGTCAAAGTTCGTCGCCAGTTCGGAGAGAATAAGGACAGCAGCAGAATGGGCTGTGATATCGTTGGTATGCAGTAAATGGAGCACCTTTTCTCTTGCTCCATCGGTCCACTCTTCATCCAGACGATCAAAATAGTGGGATAAAGTGGTCGGGTCAATATCATCTCGGCGGCTCATCGCAAGCAGGATACTATCAATACTTTCCTGTGGAGGCCCTTTTCGCCCTCTTGGCATAGTTACGCTGCCTTTCAAAACTTTTTTTCGTGCTTTTTGCTCATTACGGTATAGCGATGCGCTGTATCAGGGTGTTCTTGTGTCTGATGCATGGCATTGTACCACGTGAGGGGCGGCACGTCTACGTGTAGTGGCCACCCACTTCCAGGGCGACCTCGCGGGCGCCCAAGAGGCATCAACCTAAGCAAAGGCTCATCAACATCCGTAGGGGCGAGAGCGGTGGGGAGCGGAAGGGAGGGCCTTTAGGGTCGCCCGCGTCCTGTTCATCTGGCTCACATCTTGGAGAAACACGACCACCTCCCCACCCCGCGGGCGACCCTAAAGGCTCTCCCTTCCCCGCGTCGTCCACCCTCGCCCCTACGGATCGTTCGGCCTCCTGGCTGACTTCCCGGCTTCGGTTGATGCCTATTGGGATGTTGCCACAAAAGATGTGATGGTCGCTACAGCCCCATTTTGAGCCAGGATGCGTAAGCCGCAGTAGCCAGATGAGAAGCTGCTATCTGTAGCAGTCGCCATCCAACTGGCAGGCTCGTTAGCACCGGTTTTCCATACCTTCGTCGAAAGTGTCGAACCCACAATGCTGAAGCGCAGGGTGTACGAGGTTCCCGCGGTCGCAGCAAACGAGGCTGTTTTCAAGATGGTCGTTGAACCGATGACCTTTTTCTGTAAGACAAGACTGCTTCCGTCGATATAGGCTTTATACCAGTTGTTTCCGTCGGTCCAGCGTAACACAGCCCCAAGGTTGGTATTGTTTAAGGTGCTTATTGAGCCGCTGAAGAGGACCTGCGCGTTTGTCGCTGCCGGCCCAAGCACTGCGCTATAACTCGTACTGCCATTGGACAACTTCCCGGCATTGTTCTGAATAGAGAAGACGCTTGAAGTGTTGGCGTCACCGCCCCAGGTCTGGCCATCGGAGGCCTTCCCCCAGAAGCTCTGGTTGCCTCGTTGAAAGGTATCCTGACCCAGGGCAGCTCCCGGCGACCCCGTTGGCGATGGTGTTACGGTGGGCGACGGCGTATTCGTTGGGGTAGGCGTGGGCGAACTTCCAACCGATGGGGTAGGCGTGGGTACGTTATTCTGCACAGCCTCTGCCAGCTTATTGGCAAACTCCTCGCTGAACCAGACACGATTGCGCGCATCGGCATTCAAACCATCATGCGCGTGACCGTTGTTCGTAGGTATCTGGTAGATCCGTTGCTATCTACGCTGATGCCGGAGTTATGCGACCCGCAGGTATTACACGAAGTGGGATAGGCGTACTCTGTCACACCCTGATTTGTACCCGGTACCGCCTGGGAAATCTTTAACCTGCCTAGCATCGACACAAAACCCTCCGTCCACCAGATATACCCGCCTGGGTCTACGGTTATCAGGTGAGGGGTAAGTCCTCCGGGTGGATTGGTACGAATTTTATATTCATTCAATACGCCGCCCGCGGTATATTCGCCAATCAGTGCCACCGACGAGTTGTTTTCGGTGAACCAGATATTGTTGGAGGAATCTACAACAATGCCATATGGCTGGCTGTTCGAGGCCGGTGTAGCAACTTCCTTAAAGTTTTGTGTGGCAGGATCAAATTCCCCAATTTTGTTCGTATAATGTTCTGTGAACCACACCTTACCATTGTGGTCAATGGCGATGTCCCAGGGACCTGAACTGGCAGTTGGCACTGGCCACTGCTGGAACGTCGATGTGTGCAAGTTCAACATGCCGATAGAGTTCGCCATCGGCATGGGAAACCAGAGGTTGCCTTGAGCATCGAACGCCAGGAAAAGCGGCTGCGCGAAACCAGGCGGAAGCTGGTAGGTCGTGATCCAGTTTGAATTAGCAGGGTTATATTCAGCGATCTTGCCGGGAGGGGTACTGCTGTTACACGTCGGCGCGGGGTCACAACCGGGAATCGCTACCCATACATTCCCACTGCCATCAATGGCCGTACCCCAGGGTTCCTGACCGCTAGGAATATAAAAGTCGGTTACAGTAACTCCATTTGACTGTGCAAAGATAGAATGAACGCCTTTACCCAGCAGGCCCGATGTCAGCGCCAAACTGGCTAACATCACGCCCAAAGAAACAAGACTGAGCACAACTTTTTTCTTATAGATGTACATGTATTTTTGTCCCTGCTTTACTTTATCAGCTGCCCTTATAGCCAATAATATCCGAGCCACCCTGGGTATTGGAGGCGTTCCAGTACATCGGACGCTCAGCGACGAAGGGTCCATTGGCGGTCTGCACCGTCATGGAGACCTCGAAGCCCTTAAAACCATCCCCATTGCGGTAGAGATTGTGCAACACGACGTTGACTATATCCACCGTGCCACGCGAATGCCCCTTGACCGTCACTGAGAAGGCGTAGCTGTTGCCGACCGCATTGAAGAGCGTCACATTGATCGTCTCCGAGGTGCCGGTCGGATTCTGCAGCGTCAACCACTCATCGTAGCCCACGTTGGTGTAGCCCTCCGCGAAGGTATAGGTGGTAAACGCGGCCGGTCCAACCTGGCCAAGCACATCCGTACCTCCCACCGCAGCGAGACTGCGCCCATTGGCATTGTGGTTGTAATAGAAGAACATCTCGCGCTCAGCTACAATCTTGGCCCCCGATGAGGTGATCTCCGCCGAGACACTCTGGCCCCGCTCGCCGGGGTTGACGTTGGCGTTGACATTCCAGTTGACCTGGCTCAGGGTGGGCACCGAGACGTTGGTCTGCTGGGTGGTGCCATCGGGATACTCCAGCGTGATGGTCACGCTAGCCGTCGTGTTGGCGGTCTTGTCCAGGTTGGCGAGGACGAAGTTCTCCTGGAACCTGCCGCCGGTATAGCCCTCGGCAAACAACCAGTCACTGGAAAGCGTCTGCACCCCGATCACATCCGCTCCGCCAGAAACGGTTCCAGCGTTGCCCCCATTGATGTTGCTGAAGTAGGTGGGTCGCTCCACATCGACCGGCTGGGTCGAGGTTACCACCACCGAGACATGCGCCGGCAAAGCGGGTGAGTAGTTGTCAGGAAAAATCGTGCCGCGTGTCCCGGCAGGGACAGTGGTGGTTTGCGTGCCAACCTGCACGCCGTTGGCGTAATAGGTGGCGGTGACGGTCGCGCTCTGCCCGCCCGGTGGGTTCAAGATGGGCAGGAACGAGGCGTAGCTGCCGCCGCCCGGCTGGCTTCCTACTGCCACATCAGCAATATAGAAACTTGTGCCCAGTTTGCTTACGCCCAGCACATCGCTGCCACTGTTTACACCAAGAGCATTACCAAAAGCATTAAAGTACATGGGACGCTCGGCGACGATGCCAGTGCAATTGGGTGTAACTCCGTTATTCACGGTGACAATCGCCGAATCGGAGATACCGATGCCTCTAGGGTTAGTACCCAGATCACCATCGACGCCCTCGGTGTAGCGTGAGTTTGCGCCTACACTGACCTGAATGATCTTTGTCTGCGAGCTGCCTCTATCAGGTGTGTAGAGATATTCGATGTTCACCTGGCAGGTGGTGCTGGTCGGGTTCTCCAACGAGAGAAACTCGTTGAAGCCTCCTCCGACGCGCCCTTCCGCAAAGTACCATTGCTTGTTCACCGGTCCTGGTGGCGGCGGAGTGCCTGTAGGTGTCGGAGTGAGTGTTGGACTGGGCGACGGTGTCGGGCTGGAAACAGGCGTTGTTGGCGATGAACAAGGTGCCGGATTCGTAGCCATCCCTGGAAGCGCCTCGTCGAGATTATCGCCGA
>VBHV01000675.1 GCA_005881995.1 Chloroflexota bacterium
CTGATCGAGCTTGCTGACTGCGTAGCAGTAGACGCGCAGCGTCGTTGCAAGCGCGCATTTCAATGTAGTCCCGAAAGAATAAAAAAAAGTTATTTTTGCTATAATAAATAAAAATGAGGAAACACCTGTAAATACATTACTATATTCAACGAAAGAAAGCAACCGGACGGGAGTTTTTCTGATCTTATGGATAATAAAAAGCCGGGCAAGGGGGAAGAACCTCGGTTAAAACAAGCACTGGATCGAGCAGTGCAATGGCTGTTGGAGCGTCAAAATGTCGAGGGCTGGTGGTGCGGTGAGCTGGAAACGAATGTGACCATGACGGCGGAGCATGTCCTGCTGCTGCGTTTCTTGGAACTGGGCCTGGAGCGGATCAGGGACGGCGCTATACGACACATCCTGAACAATCAGCGAGATGATGGCTCGTGGGCGCTCTACTTCGGCGGTCCTGCGGATCTGAGTACCACGATTGAGGCCTATGTCGCACTCAAGGTACTCGGGGTTGATCCCGGCAGCGACGCGATGCAGCGAGCGCTCGCGGTTATTCATCAGCAAGGGGGAGTAGCCCAGGCCAGGGTCTTTACCAAAATCTGGCTGGCGCTATTCGGTCAGTACCCATGGTCTGGTATCCCTAGCATGCCTCCAGAGTTGATCTACCTGTCGCCCAAGATGCCGTTCAACCTCTACGACTTCGCCTGCTGGGCACGTGGTACCATCGCCCCGCTGCTGATAGTGATCTCCCGGCGTCCGGTAAAGTCACTGGGTTGTAGCGTGCCCGAGCTGGTTGTTCCGGGAACCGAGGACTTGCTCACCCGAGTCCCGGGGTCGGGGCTCTTCTGGTGGACTGATAAGCTCCTCAAGCTGTATGAGGCTTTTCCATGGCAGCCAGGTCGGTCACGTGCCCGGCGTCGCGTGGTCGATTGGATCGTGGAACGACAGGAGGCAGATGGGAGCTGGGGTGGTATCCAACCACCCTGGGTGTACTCGCTGATCGCTCTGTATCTGGAAGGCATGGGCACCGATCACCCGGTCATGCGCCGGGGAATCGAGGGGCAGGAGGGCTTCGTGCTGGAAGACGAGAGCGGGTGGCGGTTTCAAGCCTGTATGTCCCCTGTCTGGGACACCGCCTGGGCACTTCTGGCCCTGCGCCATGCTGGCGTGGAGCGCGACCACCCGGGCATACAACGTGCGGTCCAATGGATCCTGCAAGAGCAAATCTCCGTGGGCGGCGATTGGCAGGTGCGTGGTGGCACTGTGCCGTGTGGTGGCTGGGCGTTCGAATTTGAGAATGATATCTATCCAGATATCGACGACACGGCGGTCGTCGTCCTGGCTTTGCTCGAAGCTGGGGCAGAGGCAGCCGTGCGGACCGCCGTGGATCGGGCTGCGCGGTGGGTGCTAGCCATGCAGTCGAGCAACGGGGCCTGGGGGGCATTCGATAAGGACAATACGCGAGCGATCGTCTACCAGCTGCCATTCGCGGACTTCGGGGCGCTGTTGGACCCGCCCTCCGAAGACGTTACGGCTCATGTGTTGGAAATGCTGGCACATGTAGATGCTCCAGACAAGGAGCGGGTCATTCGAGTGGCGCTCAAGTATCTGCGGCATACGTGGTGCGTCATCTCAGCGCTCGCTGCGCTGCGCGATGAGGGGTACGCCGTACAGGACATGATTGATAGGGGATCCTCCTGGCTGCTAGAGCATCAGAACAGTGATGGCGGCTGGGGTGAATCCTGCTACTCCTACGAAGACAGCTCCTTTGCGGGCATCGGACAGAGTACGCCATCGCAAACGGCCTGGGCCGTCTTAGCCCTACAATTGGTTGGCCTGGGACAGCATGCTGCCTGCCTGCGTGGTTTGACGTATCTTTGCGAGACCCAGGTAGATGACACGTGGGAAGAGCGGGAATATACGGGCACGGGCTTCCCGCGAGATTTCTACATCAATTACCACCTGTACCGGCACCTATTCCCGACCATGGCGCTGGCGGGAGCTTGTAAAGCCAAGGTGGACATGGCTTTCCCCTTTTGTCTACCCTAGACGCTGTCCTTTACTCGTGTCTCGCACGTTTCATGAGCGCTTACTTACACCGTCGCATCTGCGGCTGCTGTCTCCTCATCGCGGCTACTGAGCGTGATTACCTCATCCCCAACATGCACGGTCGCATCCCAGGTGACCGCAATGGCATCCTTCACGCTTGCATGGGCCGGGCAGCCCTGGGGATGAACTCGAATTGCGCGCATGGCGGCCTCGCGCGTTTCAGATGGGATAGTGAGGTCGTAATGAATAGCTATCGATTGAATGCGGATGGTCTTCCCAGCACCCGCAATGCGGCCATCAACCGTGGCTGTATAGCTCTGGCGGTCAAAACGAATCTTGCGCCCTGACAGGGCACCGGCAAGTGTGCCGTACATTCAGCCAGCGACGGCTGCAACGATATGATCGAGGGTCGAAGCCACCGGTGGCCCCTCTTTTGCCCCATAATACTGGCGCAATCCGCCCTGTACCCCATAAATGACAGGTTGTATTACTTCGCCCAGGTAAGCATAGCGATAACCTTCGTGATAAACCAGGCGGGAATGGGAGATATATTCAAATTCATCGGCCATAGAGGTTCGTTCTCCTTGTTAGAAATAGCGTCACGTCAGCACTCAAAGGCGTTCTGACCCGTTCTTATTCTAGCATATTCTGCTCATTGGCAAATAGGAAAATCACCTCATCCAGGGTTGTCAAATTCCTTCAGCAGAGGAACTCTCTATGCTCTGCTCGGCATCGAAACTTTACCTCTTGAGCCTCCCCTCCATTTTGTGCCATACTTTAAGCAACCACCGATAGAGCTTTATTCAGCAACAAAGGAGTTGCGTGCATGCAAGTTGGAATCGGGCTGCCATCAGGTAACCCTGGCACAAGTAATCAACTTATTTTCGATTGGGCGCGCAGAGCGGATGTTGGCCCATTTACTAGCCTGGGCGTCATTGACCGGCTTGTCTACGATAGCTACGAGCCGCTTTCCACGCTCGCCGCCGTTGCCGCCGTCACGCAGCGTGTCAAACTGGCAACCACCATCGTCATCGGCCCTCTGCATAATAACGAACTGTTGGCAAAGATGTCCGCGACGCTTGACGCGCTCTCCGAGGGTAGATTGGTGTTAGGGCTTGCCGTCGGCGCGCGCAAGCAAGATTACGAGGTGGCAGGCATCGATTACCGCACCAGGGGCAGGCGACTCACCGAACAGCTCTCCGCCCTGCGTTCTCTATGGGAAGACGGCGCCATCGGCCCGAAAACCGTCAGTCCTCGCGGCCCCGATCTACTCATCGGCGGATTGAGCGACCAGGGGTATGCCCGTATGGCGCGTTACGCCGACGGCTACGTGTATGGTGGTGGACCCCCAAGAGCCTTTGCGCGCGGCGCCGACAAGGCCCGTGCAGCCTGGAGAGATGCGGGACGCCCCGGCAAG
>VBHV01000676.1 GCA_005881995.1 Chloroflexota bacterium
CTCCCTGGACCGTTAACTGGAGTGCTCGATGCTGAGAGGTCGGCAAACTGTTTTGACCCGATTTCGGTGGTATGGAGAGTCTGAAGCTGCTTATCCATCTGCGCGGAGAGTTTCGAGATGAGCGATTGCCGCAACTGTGAGGTGAGATCGGCCGCATGCTGGCACTGGATGAAGAAAAACCGATTACATGGTTGGTCTGCCGTTTGCCCAGTCAGCGAGCCGGTTATTGTTTCGACCTTCTCAAGGGCGGGTATAGACGTGGTGACAACATCGATTCCAGTCTGTGAAGGCTGGGCCGTGATGGTGTACACCTGCTGAAGCAGATGCACCTGCGGGCCAATAGTGACGCTGGCCGAGACAACCAGGGGAAATGCTAAATAAACCAGACCCGCCATGACGAACAGCACAACGATAATCAAGAGTGAGACGGCCGCGAACAATGGTTTCTGGCCCCTACGGCCTCTGCGGGCAAGCTTCTTGCCAGCGGAAACGGAGATATCTGCGGCAGCAACAGCAAGGCTCTGCTTTTCCGCTGGACTTACCACATCCGCTGCATCCACCTCTTCACGAGCGAGAGCAAATCTCCGGTTTCCCCTGGCGTGTGTGCTCCAGGTACATTTTCCGCGAAAATGGGTTGAGACAGCACGACCGATGGAAAGGGTAATAATGTTGACTGAGAGGCAGGGGGAGCGGCAGAAACTTGAAGTGCCTGGCAGGACTGCTCAAAGGCGGGCAGGATATCGATAGCACTGCCATAGCGATCTTCAGGCTTCGCTGCCATGCAACGCCGGACAACGGCTTCAAGGGAGGCCGGAAGCGAGCCAGAAACAATGATCCCTTCCACTGGGAGACACCTGGTAAGCATCTGATACAGGATGACGCCGAGCGAGTAGATGTCGTTGCTCGGAGCGGCAATACCATCGAGGCGTTCAGGGGCCATATAGGCGAGGGTGCCGATCTCTTGCCCCGGCGGCGTCAATGGCGGGCTGGCCATCTCACCCTGTTTCGCGGCAATCCCAAAGTCAATGAGACGCACATACACCTGCCCGGACGCTTCCTCGTCGTCGAGCAGGATATTGCTCGGTTTGAGATCGCGGTGAACAATGCCCCGGCGATGGATGTACGCTACCGCCTGCACTAGCGCGCTAAAGAGTTGCCGCGTCTCCCCCAACGACAGAGCGCCAGCATGCAGGCGCTGCAGGGGCAAAATATGGTCGTGTTTAAGGTGTGAGCTGACCTCAGCCTCGCGGAAAAAACGCGCACGCGCGAGTGGGTCACGCGACAGATCATCACGAATAATCTTGACCGCTACCTCTCGCTGAAAGGCGGTACGCTGGTGCGCAAGGTAGACTTCGCCCATGCCGCCCATATCAATACGCCGGATCAGGTCATAGTTGCCGAAAGACCATTTTCCCTGATCACGTCCCTCGCTCGTCAAGTCGTTTTGTTCTTCCATCGATTTTCCTTACCAATCTCCTATCGCAATAGAAGAGACGATGCTGATCGAAAAATAATCACAAGAAAATGTAAAATTGTGATGAGAAAAGTCACATGCTATTCCAATTGTTATCACATCTGCCCGCCTTATACTCTGTTTGCGGCAAGCGAATACGCCGCACCAGTTCACTCTAAAGAAAGGAGGTATACTAATGGAAGACTCTGAAGAGATGGCCTGGACCCGGCTGAATCAACCACCTGCTCCTCCACGGCGCGGACGCAGATGGCTCCTGATTGGGAGCCTGGCCTTTGCCTTCATGCTTGCCCTGGGCGTGGGCGCGATCATGGCTGCATCGAGCAGCACAGCCCAGGCCTCGGCTCTTACGTCCAGCGGCACCAGTAGCTCACAAACGCTGGCCGTTGCACCGGGAAACGCGAATAACTCGCAGACCTTTGCTGCCGGACCGGGAGCCCAGGGCAATTGCGAGGCGGTAACCGTGACGAGCGTGAATGGCAATACGATCGTGGCTAAAACGGCGAGTGGCAGCTCGGTCACGATCCATACGACAGCGAGTACCCGCTACACCCAGGCTGGCAACACTGTCGCCGCGAGCGCCATCAAGGTTGGCACCCGGATTCACATCATGGGAACGCATAACAGCGATGGAAGCATTACTGCCACAAGTATTGACGTCGGTTAATAGCTTGCCGCCGTCTACCAGCGACTAGATCACTCCGATCAGTGGCTGCTGGCTGCGGCACTCACCCCTGACGGGTCCAGGACAGTCCTGGATTCGCCAGGGACCAACCTCTGGACTCTCTACTCACCATTATGAGAACTTTCCCATTTTCCTCCAATATGCTTCACATGTTGTTCCGCTACTATAGAACTAGCACAAGAAACCAATGCTTGCACATCAAACATCAATGAGCATTATGAGCAGGAAGCTGCTCACAGTGTGAAGTTGAAATAAAGGAGATATGACTATGTTACTGCAACAAAATATCAACCATACCGACATCTCTTATCATATGCATGAATATACGCTGGCGGACGCAGAGAAGGGAAGGCCCACAGGGCAGACAGTCCTCGATTTGCGCATCGGAGCGCACCAGGACCCGGGCATACGACGCCGGTACAGGCCAAACGAGGATACGATTCTCATCACACGCGGCGTCTCTCTCTCTATCCCGCCGAAACCGTTTGTCCTCCTCGTAGTGGCAGATGGCATGGGAGGACAGGGGCATGGGCAGGAGGCAAGCCAGATCGTGGTCCAGTCCCTGACCGAGTACGTCTCTGGCTCCCTGGGCGCACAGCAGAGGCTGCCAGAGGAAGCAACCAGCAACAGGAAACCGTGATGGGCACCACCATGACCGCTGTCCTGGTGATCGAGGCGACCGCCTACGTAGCGCACGTGGGCGACAGCCGACTCTACCTCCATCGCGAACCCGCCGGACTCGTCCAGGTAACCCGCGATCACTCAGCTGTGGCTGTGCTCGTGGCAGAGGGCATCATCGCTCCCGACGACATCTATACCCATCCTATGCGCAATCGCATCTATCGCAGTCTTGGCGAAGAGGCCACCGTGGAAGTAGACGCTTCTGCGGTCCCGCTTGAGGCTTTGGACAAACTGCTGTTGTGCTCCGATGGGTTGTGGGAAATGGTGCGCGATCCTCAAATTGCCGCCATCGTGGCCACACGCATGTCCACCCCATCAGAAACAGCCCAGGCACTCATCCAGGTGGCGCTGGCAGGTGGTGGAGATGACGATGTGAGCGCCATTGTGGCGCAGGTGAGTAATGTGTGACAGATACTCGTAAAGCGCATCAATGGTCTAAAAACGAATTCGAAAGATTTTGATACACGCGTTTCGTGGATACCTCGACAGAACCAACTCTATGAAGGCTCGTATGTCAGCCCACAAACCGGTCGGCAACAGCTTTCACGACCACAGAATGCGGGGCAGCCCACGCGCGTTATGGGTCAGAAGTCCAGAGCACCGGAGAAAATGCCAAAGGCGCGAGCGCTGGCCCTGGCCAATACGCTTAAAAGATGGCTCGCCATTGCCTCGATCGTAGGCTTCGGCACATTCGGCGGACTGGTTGCTTTGCACCAGGTTAGCAGCACCACGACAACCAGTCAGTCTACTTCAACGAACTCGTCATCAAGTTCATCTTCTCAAAATAGCAATGGCTTCTTTAAACAGCAAGGAGGAAACACCAGTGGAACAAGTAGCTCTTCGTCAGCACCCGTCAGTGGAACCCACACCTCCTGAATATAGCACTCCCGCCGGTTTGCGCCGCGAGGAGTTCCGGGCGATGGGAACGACCATCTCCCTGCTGCTGCCAGAAAGCCAGGCAGAATTGGGAGCGCGGATCGTGCGTACGCTCTTTTCCGAGTGGGAACAGGCCCTGAGCCGTTTCTTACCTGAAAGTGAGTTGTCACAGCTCAATTCGCAAGCAGGAACACCCATTGCCGTGAGCGACCTACTCTATACTGTCCTGGCAACTGCACTGACGGCGGCCCAGGCCACCGAGGGAATCTACGATCCCGCCTTGCTCGATCAGCTGGTGCGGGTGGGCTATGACCGGACCTTCGACGAACTTCCGGCGGTCAGTTTCGATCCCATCATACCTGGAGAACCGGGTGGGCGATGGCGTGGCATTAAGGTAGACCCGATACGCCGGCACGTGACCCTGCCGATCGGCATCAAGCTCGATTTTGGAGGGATCGCCAAAGGCATGGCGGTCGATGCCGCCCTGGAGCGCCTGCGCCAAAGCGGAGTGAGTCCAGCCATGGTGAACGCGGGAGGAGATCTCGCAGTCCTGGGACTGCCTGCCGGTGCAGAGCAGTGGCCGGTTTCATTGCTCGCCGCCACTGGTGGCAGGGCAAGACATTGCGGCATCACCTGCTCGACCCGCGCACGGGCCTGCCAGCACAGAGCGATCTCTGGTCGGTCACGGTTGTGGCAGATCGCTGTGAGCAGGCCGAGGTAGCGGCGAAAGTTGCGTTCATTCTTGGTTCGAGGCAAGGAGCCGATTTTCTGAGGAAGCACCACATTGCTGGATTGCTCGTGCGCGAGGATGGCAGGTGGGACGCGGTAGAACCATGGCCAATAGATCTTATGGAGGAAGTACAACAATGAACACCATCTGGCAAACCGTCACCTGGGATGTCGCCCGCGCGGGCGGATTCACTGCTTACGTATTACTCACCCTGGCCGTGGTGGTGGGTCTGGCGCTTTCGACGCAACTGCAATCGCCCAGCCGCTGGCCGCGTTTACTCAATAGCGAACTGCACAACTTTCTGACATTGCTCAGCACCATCTTTCTGGTGGTGCATGTGCTGGCCGTGTGGATTGATCCCTTCACCAGCTTCGGCTGGAACGAGATATTCATTCCGCTCGCGAGCCATTATCGCCCGGAGTGGATGGCGTTCGGCATCGTCGCCCTTTACCTTGGGATCGCCATCGGTATCAGCACCTGGCTACGTCCACTCATCGGCTACAGCTGGTGGCGGCGACTGCACGTGCTGACGCTGGGCGTCTTTGCGCTGACGGCTGTACACGGGATCGGCACCGGCAGTGATACACAGACATGGTGGGCGCTGGGCATCTACCTGGTCAGCATCGTGCTGGTAGGCTCGCTGCTTTGCCGGAGGATGTTCTTCTCTAAAAAGAAGCCCAGGCATACTCCCGCGCAACCTGTCACGCCAGCGCGCAGCGCAATCGCCGCTCCCTATAGCAATCCGCGCGCATTGAACAACGCAAGAGGCGTAGCAACTACTGTCACGGAACAGAACCGAGCACAAGTTGTGCGCATGAAATGAAAGAAGGAGAAGCTGCGCAGGTTCATTTGAGCTTTGCGCAGCTTCTCTACCTTCTGCTTGGTCGCTTAATCGACTGCAATCGTTTCGTGGTCCATTCATAGAACTTTCTATTCCCTTTTATAGCAGCAGCCGGGAGGGTACGCAGACCCAGATATAGCATATAGCACCTCATGCGCTCCTCAAATTGGGGTATCTTTTCTCCACGTGAGGCAGCATAATTTTGCCACAATGCACCGTATGGGATATCTTCTACTGACCAGAAATCGAGGTAGGCGATGTCGTAGATAAAATCTCCCAGGAGATCATCCGCCCAATCGAGTACGCCAGTGATCCTCGCGCCATCCGATACGACATTATCAAAGCCATAATCGCCGTGTACCAGGTACTTCTCTGAAGGGCAATAGGGAAGCAGCCGCATCATCTCTTCGAGGTAAGTTTCGTACACGTCCAGTTCAAAGAACGTACGCTGCGCCAGGTCATGCAGGTCGAAGGTGAATTTCTGATCGTACAACGAGAGCAGATACTGATGCCAGCTCTCAAAGCGCCCATTTCCATGCACATCGGTAAGCCCCCATCCACCAAAAGGTGAGACGTTGATGCTATGTATCTCACCGGCTATGTCAAACAGTTCCGGTATAATCGGGTATATATCTGCCTCGTCCATAGCCGCGATAATCTTCCCTTCGCATCGTTCGGTGATGGCGAAATAGTGTGAGTCGTCAAACCGTCCAATCTG
>VBHV01000677.1 GCA_005881995.1 Chloroflexota bacterium
AACCCGCGCGAGCGCAGTGGAAGCCGCGCTCGTCGGTAAGAAACTGGACGCGGCCACCATCGCCGCGGCTACCAGCAACGCCGCGGACGGCATGGAAATGGTCGGAGATATTCACGGCTCCAAAGAGTATCGCGCTCAGATGGCCGGTGTGATGGCAAAACGCGCTGTCGCAAGGGCGGCTGAACGCGCGTAGGGCAAGCTTACTGCTTATAGCAGCGCTTACTTCTTAAAACTGCCCAGATCGGTTATAACCGATCTGAGCAGTTTTTTATGAGCAAAGAAATGATCTACACTCATTGCTTGATACTCGCCGCCAGTTCGTGCACTGCCTCTACAAAGCATGCCATAGGAGGACGCACGATACCAGCGCCGACCTGGCCAATACCCGGCAGACGGTGGGCAATGCCGGTATTGATGATGGGCAGGAGGTTCTGGCGCACCACCTGCCGGATGTCGATGCCGGTGGGTGTTCCACGAAAATTGAGCGAGGGCATTTGGAACTGGTTGGACTCGGCAACCGTGATGTCATACATCTCCGTGGTGTACCGCACGGCATCTGCCGGTGTGCCCCCGATGAACTGCACGATGGCCGGAGCCGTCGCCATCGCGAATCCCCCTATGCCAGCCGTTTCCGTAATGGCGCTATCGCCGATATCGGGGTTCGCATCCTGCTCCGAGAAGCCACTGAAATATAGCCCCTTGATCTGCTGCGCCGGGGCTACGAACCAGCGATCGCCCAGTCCGCTCACCCGGATGCCGAAGTCTGTGCCGTTGCGCGCCATGGTTGTCACTACGCTGCTGTAAGCAATGCCGTGCGCCGCCAGCAACAACGCCTTGCACATCGCCATAGCGAGATTGAGGTAAGCAAAGTCATTGCCATGCATGTAGCGTAACACGCTCACCGTCTCCTCGCCGGAATTTCCAGTTTCTACCAGGTAGGGCGCGATTTCGCGTGCGAAAAGAGATGTTGCCGCCTTGTTGCGATTGTGACATTCGTCGCCCATCTGCAATGCCTGCGCTGTGATTGACCGTAACTCGATGCCCCCTCCGGCGTGCACCGCGCGAGCCAACGCCGGTCCCAACACCTGCTCCATCCAGCGCAATTTTGCGAGAACATCGGGACTATTGGCCCCGTAGCGCAAGACCTTTCCCAGCCCCTCATTCAATGTGCTGAAGGTCTGGTGTCCATATACTGGTTCCTCTATGATCTGGACCGGCATCGAGGCAGAGACGACGCCCGCCATAGGCCCTACTGCGTTATAGTGGTGACAGGGCGCAAAGGCAATATCGCCGCTCGCCGCCAGCGTTTCCGCGGCGTCAGCATCGGGGGCCAACCCCTCGTAGAGGAGCGCGCCAATCACCGCGCCGCGTAAGGGGCCAGACATACGTTCCCAGGTGATGGGAGGCCCGGCATGCAGCAATAGGTGCTTGTGGAACTCAGGAATCGCCTCGCGCGCCGGGCGCACATCCACCAGGCGCGGGCGCGCAGCCATCATGCGTTTTACCGCTTCCTGGTTGGCTTGATCCACGCGCTCATCGCCTAACAATAGACTGAGGGCCACATCGCTATCACCTGCGGCAGGTTGCCAGGAGACGCGGCTTACAGGCGCACCCTGGGCCTCAAGCGCATCTGCGAAGAGATCGGAGCCGACATTGACAATACGCGGACTAGAGGAAAAAAGTTCAGGTGTCTCAGTCATATGCCTGGTCCTTTCTTTGTGAGCTACTGCCCCTATCACTCACCAATGATGCAGCGGCAAGCACCGCGACCTCATTACTTTCAAATACAAAGGCGCCCGCCGCCTCAAGCACTGCACGCTGGGACGAGAGATGCTGCGGGTCTCCTTCGGTACCACAAAGGGAGATGATCACCGGCAATGATCGCCCGGCAGCCACAGCCTCGTTGCGCAGCTGCGTAATTATCGGTGCATATACTGCCGCCGGATTGGGGTGCGAACAGAAGCCCAGCACAATATCGAGCAAAATCACTGCGGTCTCTGTATCTTCCGCGGCACGTGCCAGGTAGTGCAGGCGCACGGTCGGGTCAATCATCGGGTGCGGCTTGCCTCGTGTATATTCGTCTGCTCCTAAGTCCAGCGCCGTGTGACCGCGATACGTCTCCTTTGCCGTCAGCGCCCATTCCTGGCGCAGAGGGATATTGGAAGCGACCGCACCTACGCGCTCACTGAGTAGCAACATCGCCTCATAGCAAAGCGTGCCACCAGAATAGCTTTCGCCCGGCACACGCTTACTATCGCCACCCACCAACGACACCGCCAGTTTAGCCCCTTCAGTATGCGTCCGGGCGAGTTTGACATCCCCAGATACGGTCCCGAATTCCTCCGGCGTCATGCCCAGGAAGATGGCTACAACCGGTTTAGCGGACTGCGCGGCTGCAGCCAGCAACTCCTGCGCAACACGCTTTGAGGGTAATTTGGAGACCAGCGCAATAACTTCCGTCTGCGGATCGTGCGCCAGCAATTCCAGTCCCCTGCGCATCATGATGCCGCCGATTGCCTCGGACAGGTCGCGCCCGCCCGTACCGATGGCCTGGGAGATGCCTAGACCCGCTGCGGCGAGAAGGCAAATGAGCTGTTGCATGCCGGTACCCGATGCGCCAACGATGCCGATGGAACCGCGCGGCGCTACGTTGCTAAAACCCAGTCCAACGCCGTTGATGACGGCTGTGCCGCAATCGGGTCCCATGAGCAGCAGTCCTTTGCTCGCTGCCAGGTCTTTGAGGCGCCGTTCCTGTTCAATGGAAACATTATTGCTGAAGAGAAATACGTGCAGCCCATGGCGCAGCGCTTGTTCTGCCTCTAGCCAGGCGTGTTCGCCAGCCACAGAAATTACCGCGAAATTGGCAGTTCCATCGTGCCGCAGCGCTGTCTCTAATGAACGTGCCGGCAGTGTTGATGCGCTGCCTGCAATGTCCCGATTGCCCGGTGCCGCCAGCTTTTGTTCTGCAAAAGTCAGGGCAGCCTGGGCAGATGCCTCGTCTTTTGCGCGTATGGCGATGAGCAGGTCCTCCGGCCCAGGCTTTTTCTCCTGTTCAGCAAGAAAAGCGATAGGGAGCAGGCCCGCCTCTTCCAACAATGCCAGGTTCGCTTCGGTCGCCATGACCGCCCCGGCATCATCCACTTCGCCCCTGTCCTTCACATGCTGGACCACTGACATGAGGGCAATCGAATCATAGTAGGTATTCCGCTTGAGTAGCGCCTGTATGACCATAATCTTCTCCTATGTAGTCGATGCAATCTTCTATCCCCACCACTCGCAACCCCAGCAGCAAGCCCAATAATGTATCGCCGCCAGAACACGCGCCATAGGCGAGGACACGATCTGCCGCATATAGCACGGCGTCGGACTCCTCCACCGGCAAGGCCAGGGCCGTAAGTAGTTCTCCCACCTGCTCAGCCATCTCGCCACGCGCAGCATGTTCCAGCAGCGTAACACTTAATTTCGTAGTACGCGGCCGTGCTGCGTTGACAATGATCGATGCCAGGTGACTGCGTGGCACAGCATCGACACTCAGTTGAGTGCTCAGCAATGCCAGAACTCCAGCAAAACCCCCAAGCGTATCATCACCGGAGGGAGTGAGGCCCGGCCCTAGCCCGGCTAATCCACGCGCCGCTTCCCCGACACCCGCGACATCGCATTGCCAGCTTGCATATACCAGCAAACGCAGCAGGGGCAGCGCTATCTTTGCCAGCGGCGTCTCTCTCGCCGGCTGGCCTAAAAGGAGCGGTCTGACCAGCATAGCCAATCCATCTCGCTGCGGCGAACGTGCCAGATGTTGAGCAAGCAAACGTGAATGATGGGCCACTGCCGTGCCGCACCAATGATGTGCCACAATATCAGGTCTGGGTTCCCAGGCCGCCTTTTGAGGGAGTTGCATTGAAAACTCGAGCATTGATATGTGGAGCCGACCATCGCCAATTCTGACTTCCATGCCAGGACGCAGGTCCCTGGATAGCTTTTCTACAATAGGTGCTGGCAGACGCACGCCATTTGGCATACGCGGCACCTCGCTGCTGAGCAGAGCAAGCATGGTATCCCCGGCTACAATATT
>VBHV01000646.1 GCA_005881995.1 Chloroflexota bacterium
TCAAAAGGCTTTAGACGATCCCCTATTCAGAAATAGAGATATAAGGTGGTACCCGTATATTAGTAGACTGTTGGATCAAGCAAGTAAAGTGTACTTACCGGATTTCGAGAAGCGTAATAAAGAGGGACATATCAGGCGCTGTCATGGCGACTTAAAAGCCACAAACCTCTGGGTACGTCCGATAAATACCTCTAATCACCAATCCTCGACACCACAACATCAATTGGTGCCGCTCGATTGTGTAGATTTTAACCCTGAATTTTGCCATATAGATACTCTGAGCGATATTGCTATGTTAGCAATTGATCTTGAAATGCGTCTGACAAGCTGGGCAGATGATCCTGAGGCAAAACTTCGCGGAACTAAACTTGCTCAGCATTTCCTGACCACTTATCTTCAAACCATGGGGGAAAATGAAGATGTGTGGCCCTTGCTCGAATACTACATGACCGAGAAGGCAATAGTATGTACGTATATGAGTATCCTGTTTGATAGCTTGCCAAGACTGGGAGAAAAGTATCTCAATGTGGTATTGACACACTCAAAAAATCTGGAAAAGTATATATGCATAAAAAAACCTTCACATCGAAGAAAGATAACAAAACCTCTGGTCTCTACTGCAAGCGGAACCACTCGGAATGGTTAAGCAAGTAAATTCCGCCATAGCGATTCTCGATGACCTCTTCACCTGCACAAGACTCCCTTAACTTCTTCCGTAGATGATGCATGCGCTGGGTGAAAACTGGCCGATCTATCAATCTTGCCCAGGCGGCCTTCATGAGTTCTTCCTCGCTACAGCGTTTAGGATGTTCCAGCAATGTTCTGATCAAACGATACTCTAGCTCAGATAGAGAAAGGCGTTCCGGTTCTTTCTCGGGCATCATGATGAGAAGTTCTCTACTGCTTAAAGCAGGCTGAGGCAAAAAGGCAGCTTGCCCACTATACTCGTGCGCTTTTTGAGATAGGTAGTTCAGTAACACAGAACCTGGATAGTAGACAGGCTGCAAGGGATCGTAACGCACAATTCCCTCACTGTAGAGAATATAGCGTACTTCTGACCCGAGTTGATCCCAGATTTGCGGCTCGATCTCCTCAATGGCGCGCCTATGTTTGACCTGAGCGATAAATTTGTAGAATATGCTTCTGGTCTCCGGGGAGCTGATATCTAAAGCTTCTTTCACCCGTTTCCAGGTACGATCAAGAAATGTACTCACTCGTTCATTGGTACGCTCGATGAGTTGATCTTTATCATGCTTCTGCAGCTCCGTCCAGGTTCCATACCTCATAGCGTACTCACGTTTGAGGTGGAACATCTGGAAACAGAACCGTTGCAGGAGGTAGGGATGTGTTCCCGCCTGTTCATACAGCCATGTTTGCTCAGCTTCAGAAAAAAGGATATTTCCGCCAGCTTTCCTGAACATACTTGCCCAATTAGCTCCAAAACTCTCCGGTTCTTGCGCTAAGAAATCCATGGTATCGTCCCAGGTAAAGGTTTGCAAAGGTAAGGTTCCAAACCGAGCCAGGTCCGCTGAAACATGTGTAAACTGGTCACCGATCTTAGGCAAGGGAAGGCTTTCAATGGAAAGGATCACCCCAAATTGTTGAAACTCATCAAGCAGATCGACCAGGAGACGAAAGGCTCCACAATCATCCAACAGTGCCAAACCTCGCTCCTGTGGGTTCTGTGCTCTGCTTATGATTTTAAGTGAAGGCATATCTGGTTCCTGCAGTCGTTCTATGGTATCAAGCAACACAAAGTAGCGCGCACTAGGACGTTCACGAGTCATCCGACGCAACAAGTCGCGCAAGCCCTTCCGGCCAGAGTATCCCGTCTCTTCATCCTGGTGGACTGATTGCAATGCGCGTGTACACTGTGCCACAAAAGGGCTCAATAACTCATCAATGTTCTCGATGCCCTCTAATGGTGTTAAATCAATTTGCACAAAATGGATATCATCTAGATTGTAGGGTTCACGCAGGTCTTGCAATTCATTGCGCCAGGACCATTCGGCAGCAGGTGACTGCTGCAAGTAACGCATGAGGGTGGTTTTGCCTATTCTCGGAGCGCCGGATAGAATAATCGCGCTCTGTCCTCCGGTAACAATTTCGCGAATGTCTGTGCGCCTGCCAGATACCTGGATGGCAATCCCATCGGCCAGTTCTGTAATGCGTTGAAACGGATTGCGCAGCATACTCCAGGCAGGTTCAAAATGTGTTTCCGACATACATGTTCCTCATTTTGCGCTATTCTGTAAAGAAAGAGCGGTTACGCGTCAACCAACGACGCACCAGTTCAATTTTGAATGAGTAAAAGGGATTGGATAGCGGGCCATTCTCTTCCAGAATGAGTCCCTGGCGCATGCGATCAAGGTAGCGCCTGGTAGTAGCAACAGGCATGCTCACTAAAGAGGCAATCTTTTTCAATTGCATTTCTAGCTGGTTTGAATGGCTCATGAAGTCAACCATGGTCTCCAGGATTACCAACTCCTGTTTATCCTGCAGTTCTGATTTGAGAAAATTAAAGTTCTGGTAGGAACCACCTTCAACGAAACGTTCTACCACGAAGTTGAGATCTTTATCGCTCACGAGCTGCTTATGAAAGTCGTGATTCAACTGGTAAATTATTTGCTGCCCGATCAAAGTCATATAATAGGGATTACCGCCGGTAAGTGTAACAGCGAGAGCGACCGTATTTGGATGAATCGCAATCTGTAGGTCTTGCAGGGGATCTGCTAATAATTGTTTCGCACTTTCTGTATCTAGAAAAGTCACCTGAAAGGGTTGTGCGAAACTAAAGACGTTTGCGAAACGCTTTGAGCTGAGTGTGCGATGTGAACTGGTAGGCAAAGCAAAGATCAGACTGAGTTGAGGAATTTCAGGCATTAACTCTTTCCAATAGTTAAAAAAAGGAAAACCAAGAATATGCCTTTCGTACGACTCTATTGCTCCACCGAACTCATCCAGGGCCAAAACTAACCTTGAACCAGGAACACGCGCGATACACTCTTGCAGCATACGCTTAAAGCGGACTTGTGGTTCGCTCTCGTTGTAATCCTCCCAGACAGGAGCACTCTGTTGAAATTGTTCATGAAATGTGGAACTGACCTTTTCCGCTAGCTGCATAAAAATCGTCGTCTCCGTCTGCCTGCGTGCATTTTGCAACGAGAATAACACGCCCCAGGAGGGTGAATGTATTTGATGCTCAAGAAAGTTCTTACAAATCGAGGATTTTCCTGATCGACGCGGCCCATACATGATAAGCGCACGTCCCTTTTCTCCCTCACACAATTCTCGCTGCATGATTTTTATTTCTTCGGAACGTCCAAAAAACATATTTTCACCGGGGGGACGCGAGATATCAAAAGGATTCATCAGAACCTGGGTGCGAGGTGGTAACATGCTTACCGACTCATCCCATTTAAATTCCACAATCGTTTTTGTAGAAAGGGTCGCATGCTGAGCGCGCAACTTTTCCAGACTCTCACGTATCCGTGCAGGTGTAGCAGCGGCATCAATAATCACCTCGGTAATATTTTCTACCTTGTAGAGTTCCTCCCAGATGTCCAGCACCTCCTTTTCAGAATGCGCCTCTATAGTAAAGCGCAGGTGACCTATACCAGTTTTTGGGTTTGTGGCCTCGGCAGTAATTGTCAATAGATCGCATTCATATCGACGCAGTTGCCGGGTGAGATCGAGTATGATACCCCGGCGATCTTGCACCATAACAAAAAAGGCAACTGTAAAGGCTGGAGATTGCAATTGCCATTTCATCGGTACCAGTATCGAATGCCGACCAAGAGGACGGTCGATGAGATGGGAACAGGTATCCTTATGTACCACCAGCTCACGACTACGTTTGCGCAGTCGTCCCCGGATTTTTGTATCACGTGGATAACTTGGACGGCATAATCCACACAGGCGCTGCCGATAAGCACCTTCCTTATTCAATGTTAACTGCATATCGACAGCAGGAACCCATACCGCTCTACTTTGATCGGGTGAGGGAGCTGAATTCCGTTCCGCAATTTGTTTCATTATTTCCTGCGCCGCCCAGTTGGGTGTATAAAGCGATTTCTCCTCATTTTCAAGATGTTCCAGGAATGCCTGGAGAGATTCAAATTGAAAACGTTTAAGTAACAAGCGAAGTTCTTCATCAAGCTGCTCAAGCGAGAGCATATAGCGATAGCGCCTTAATTCTTGTTGGAGTAATTCATACCCCTTTCGTCCTAAATAACGCTTGTTGAGAGCATCCTTAATACCCCGTTTCGCTCTAGGAGTATTCGCAAAGGCTTCATCCAGCCAGTTTTCATCGGCCTGAGTTTGACGTGCTGTTCGGATTTCTACAATATCACCTGCCTGAAGAGTTCTATAGAGTGGCGCTTTGCGGTTATTCACAATTGCTTCGACCGCCCGCTCTCCAATATTATTATCTAGGGCGTAGGCATAATCCAGTACGGTTGCATTAATAGGAAGCGCAATAGGACTGCGACTTTTATCATAGACGACAATGGGATTCTTTGAATCCGAGGGAGATATAGCTCTAGAAACAGTCTGTTCAATCACTTGAAAAACGTTGCCTTCCTTGCTATTCCAGAACTGCTTTGCTGGAAGCGATTTCACGTCCTCTAGCTGATAGTTTTGCATTGAATAAAGTCGATAATAGCGTGGGTGGATACATCCATAACAAGCGATTGCTTGCGTAAGGTCTGTTGCAATCTGCAACTGACAGACTTGATCTGGGTTTCCAGATAGTGTAGTGCCCTGCAGGTAGCGGCTATGGCGATTGAAGATTAGCCCTAACGCAATCTGGCTATAACCATTATTTTTAGGATTCGCGATATGATCCGTGACTCGATCTTGTATATATCCCAACTGGCTTAAAGCGCCGAGTGCAGTATAACATTCTCCTACTGTAGGTACGATAACATCGAATGTCACCAGATCAAGACCTGTAAGTTGCGATTTTTGTGATGTGGCGGTCGTATGAGCATCCTGGATACGCCGTTTTAGACCGGAGACGCCGCACGGTGTATAGATGACGGTGATAGCGTGTCCAGTCATTTCCTGATATATTTCCACTAGCAACCGCCGTGTATCTTCCAATATGAAGCTGTCCTGTTTCAGGATGCGTTCATACTCTTGCTTATCTTCGTCAAATTTACCTGGATTTAGCAAATGTTCAACAAGATCCTCGATTTCGCGTTTGAAGTACCACATACCCAGGCGCTTGGCGATGTTGAGCAAGGTACTTCCGATCCTTTCAATGCGAAGCAACATTCTACCAGTAAAAGGTCGTTCCTTACTCTGTTCTTGTAACCCTTTCAAGGCCTGATAGTAGATAGCAACAGCAATGAGTAGCGCTCCCAGGTCCTCATATGGGGGAGTTAGTAATGGGGGTAAATTTTCGTCTTCAATGTCACGAGTAAACTGATAAGCTTCGTTCATATGTTGGAGTATTTGATCGGTCCCCTCGAGCCCGGAAGATTGAATATGTTTTTTATCATATTCCATGAGGTACCCTGCCATTACAACAGGGAGTGGCAATCCCCACGAACGTAATAAATCACCCACCCCTTGAGCATCATACTTGACTTTCAACACATATTCGTGAGGCGTTCCCTTTGCCTGGCGTGCTAGATCATCGATGAGATTCTTCCATTCCGCCGGAATGTCCGTGGGTGTGGGTTTCCAGGGTGTGAGATCAACGTATAAATCTGTTGCCGTCATAATTATTACTCCATTTCCCCGGAATAATAACATATATTACGAAATTGTCTCGTTCAGTAGCATACTATCTAGTATGCTCTTTCGTCAAGTGGCATTTTTATCTCTTCGATTACGATCTTTTTGGCTTTTTAGAGTCGATAGCCTTTTCAGTTCACGTTTCCATTAGATATTTTTCTTAAGTTTACGTCCTATAACATATACTACGTTTATTTTTACACACTTCTCACTTCGTGGAAAAGTATCGCTCGACATATTGTGATCTCTCGGACAATTATTTAGGCGAAGCGAGAAATTAGAACGAAATAACCTTGAAAATAGAAGAGCTACAGGTTACTATTACAGTATAGTAACGCTTATCGTAAATAATGATAAACATTACTTTTAGTTTTGTAGGGGTATCCGAGGACGATAGCGACCCTACCCCCGAAGAAATCTTAGCGCGGTATGATCATTTCATTGTTGCTCTCGTAGAAAAGATGGCGCGCCGTAGCTCAAATATCGCCCGACCGGAGGTGCTAGATCTGGAGATTGATGAGATTGTGCAGCGGGTGCGTATCAAATTATGGCGTGCACTTGTAGATAAACATATCGAGTATCCTCAAGCGTATATCCGAACCATTGTGCGGAACGAGTTTAATGACATCCCACGGAAACGCAGGCCGCCGCTGCCTTTGCTGACCGATGAGGATGGCGAGCTGCACCTGGGTGAAGGGGTTGATGCGATGATAACCGAAAGCGAGGGGATGGGGGACCCGGCTCATGAATTTGAGGCAGGCGAGAATCTGGATGGGTTGATGAATTATACTGCATCCGCCGTCTCAAGGTTGTCTCCGCGTCAACGGCGCTCAATTGGCTGCTTGCTCAATGAGCAGATCGACGCGCGTTTGCCCCTGATCAAGGCGTTTCAAAAACATGACATTGATATCGAAGCGCAGGTATGGCCTGAAGATGAGACGGATAAGAAGCTGCTCAAGGCTTCGCTATCCGCTGCACGCCACAAGATTGCGGAATTTTTAGACGTTGACCTGGACAAGTATAGGAGGCGAGGCCTGACGGATACACTTGTTTTACAAATGTAATCAGGCTACTCACTTTATGAGCAAGCGGCATGTGGAATATGCGCCAATCAGACCATTGGAATATGCTCCATATGCCGCTTGCTCGGTTCTTCACGAGAATCGCGGCGTGCCAGCAGGCGCTTCATCGCATTGCCGATACGGCGTATCCCCTCTTCAATGTGCTCCTCCTCGGGAAAAGCGTAGCTGAGACGGAAATGCTGCTGACCACCACCATCCACATGAAATGGCTCGCCAATGACAAAAGCGACTTGTTCGCTTGCAGCCTCGCGCAAGAGGGTGCGAGCGCGCAGATCGACGGGCAAGCGGCACCAGAGATGAAATCCGCCAGCCGGATGGTTGACGCGCACTTCACGGGGCCAATGTGCAGCTATAGCCTCAAGCATCACATCACGTTTTCGCTTGTAGCGTTGGCGTAACATGGCTAAATGATCGTCCAGCAGGTTACGCCGGATGATTTCTGAAACCGCCCACTGCCCCATGGCGTTGGTATTCAGATCAAAGACCTGTTTATGCAGCGTTAACCGCTCGATCATCGGTTCTGGCGCAGCCAGCCAGGCTACGCGCAGACCTGGCGCCAATATTTTTGAAAAGGTGCTGAGGTAGAGAACCTGCCCGGTTGTATCTAATACTTTCAAGGGCTGAGGTTGCTTCCCCTCGAAGTAGATTTCACCATACGGGTCATCCTCTAGGATCGGCGTCTGGTAGCGCTTCGCCAGCAACAGCAGGCGACGACGGCGCTCCGGTGACATCACGAATCCAGTCGGATTCTGGAAGGTCGGCAGCGTGTAAATCAGCCTGGGGCGATGACGTACTAAAATGGACTCCAGCAAATCGACGCGCATGCCATCACTATCGGTGGGAACACCAATCACACGCGCATTCAAGGCGCGAAACGTCTGAACTGCCCCCAGGTAGGTGGGAACTTCCACGACAACCTCGTCGCCAGGGTTGAGTAAAAAACGACCAACCAGGCCAATGCCCTGGGTTGAGCCGGAAAGGATCAGGATATGCGACGTATCCGCGGGCACGCCGCGCCTGCGCATACCGGCGGCAATACTTTTGCGCAGGCTTTGTAACCCTTCGACGGGACTATAGCCAAGCGCTTTCTGACGTGCTTGCAGTAGTCCATCGGAAAACACGGCGCTCAGGATTTCGGCAGGCAGCAGGTCAGTCGCGGGTGTTCCAGGCGCAAATGAAATAACTTCGTCGCGCTCACCCGCAGATGCCAGTTCACTCAGCAGATGAGCATCGGGGCCAAGCGCTTCGCGTTCGCCTGCCGGTAGGCCAAGCAGCCAGGAGGCGGTTTCGCTCTCATAGGCATCCAGATGGTAGTTGTAATGATTACGACGCACCAGGGTTCCACGCCCGACGTGCCCTTCGATCAATCCCTCGCTGGCAAGCTCATTGTAGGCATTCATGACCGTTGTGCGATTGACGCCTAGTTCGTTGGCCAGCGCGCGTTCGGTAGGTAGACGTACACCCTCGGCAAGTTCGCCGGATAGGATAGCCTCACGCAGGCTCTGGCAAATTTGCCGGTATAACGGCAGCCCACTCCCTCGCTCTAAAGAGATCAACGAGGAAATCGGAGTTGTGAATATTGGTCGCGGTTCATAGAATGAAGCCTGTTGTCTCATAAGTTTCTCCTGATTGGCTCATACCAATGTAAGTATAACCAATGGTACGAGCGATACACAACGGTCAATTGGTTGGTATCTTTTCAGCCAATGATACATAAATGCACATAGAGGCAGATGAGCGTGTATCATACATATAACAGCTTAGATGCAAGGAAACCAATAGTTACGGCATCGTAACTATGTAAAGATGAGAGGAGCGAAGCATTAATGGAGGACTTTACAAAGCGCGTTGCGCAGGTGCGCGAGGATCGCGAACACGGCTCCCGCTGGCTCGTCCATGAAACGATCTCAATCTTGTATGACCTGGCCACATCCTCGACGGGAACACAGTCCGAGCGCACACAACGACTACTGCAAGCAGGCCAGGAACTGGCGCAGGCGCGCCCTGCAATGGCGGCCATAGCGGGAGCAGTCGTCCGCATACTCGGCGCGCCTGATGGTCTGGAAGAGAAAGCACACGCAGCAGAACAACTACTGCGTGCCTACGAAACAGCCATCGAGCGCATTACAGGCCATGCACGCCCATTACTCACCGGAACGCTCATGACCCACAGTCTCTCAGGCACCGTGCTAGAAGTTTTAAGCGCCTGCGCTTTCCAGATCGACCAGGTGATTGTTCTCGAGGGGAGACCGCGCTATGAAGGACGAGACGTTGCCATAGCGCTGAGTAAAGCTGGTATCAACGTGACGTTGATTACGGACGCGCAAGCGGCAATTTTCTTACCCCAATGCCATGCCGTCGTCGTTGGAGCCGATAGCGTGCTGGCAAATGGGGATGTACTTAATAAAGCCGGAACAGCGTTAGTTGCATGGGCGGCACGCGGACAGAGAATACCCTTCTATGTCCTTTGCGAAACACTCAAAATCTCTCCACATACCTGGATAGGGAATCTCGCCCAATTGGAGGAGAAAGAGGCTGCGGAGGTATGGGGGCAGCCTGTGCAGGGCGTTACCGTCCATAATTTCTACTTTGATCGCACACCTGCGCGGTTGGTCACGGCATGCATCACAGAGCAAGGGATGATGGGTAAAAAGGATGTTCAACGACTGGCTGCCGCTTTGAAAAAGGATATCGAGCAGACCAACGTACCGAAGCGTCTCTAAAATTTGGTGTTCGAGCAGAATCTCAGTATCATGAACTATGAGATTGGTAATGTTAACGTGGGAAAGTGAGGGGTACCTTGGAAACACATAACGAAAATGCATCTGACGATCGCACCCTACAGGACTTCATCGTTGAAGAAGATTTAGTGGCTCCCGGTGTGCCGATTGTGCGCGCAAGCACACCGCGTCCTCTTTCAGTTGCGCCTTTTTCTCCAAAAAATGAGCAACAAGCGATGTACGCTGCCACATCGGATTTCCCCATCGAAGCGCCTGTCGCTCCACCTTTACCAGAAGAGTACGAGGACGGGGAGAAAGGGACATCCAATGTTGAAACATCTACTCTACCGCCGGTTGCAGGAGAACGATCCAGGGAGGTAACAACCGAGTTTATCTGGTTGTTTACCTATGGCCCGGAAATGGACGCGACCTATCTGAACAGTCGTGGCCGGTTGAACGGCCTGGCGCACTACTACGGTCCGGCAGTTCTCAAAGGCTATGCGATACAGGGCGCCGCGCTGGACACTGGACAGGTAGTAGCAACCATTGCAAAGAGCGATTCACCGAAAAAAGAAGTATGGGGTGTGCTCTACCGCATCCCACAACGCTTGACCGAGCAAGCCGTTGAAGCGCCTTCCGTGCTAGATAATGCGCTTGCAGGCAGTTCTTTCAAAGCCGTCAATGTAGTGGCACATGAGACGTACCGCAAACGAGCCGTACCATGCATTACCTATATGGCCGAGGCCATTGCTCAGCAGGAATCTGTCCTGACTGAAGCAGAACAGCTCGATTCCACTTTTGCTCAGCATTTATTGGAAGTAGCCAGGAGACAGAAATTGCCAGATATCTATCTTGAGGAGCTTGCCCTGCAAGCCAACCATGGGAGCAGAGAGCCAGTTACCTCCATACAACAAGCGGGAGAACAGAATACTGAACCGTTGCCTGTGATTAGCAAAGATGAAGTTTTCGAAGAACCGGCTTATAGTGCGAAAGATGGATCAGCAAGCACGCCTCTCAATGGCTGGCTCCTGGGGTTGGCTTTATACCTGGTGACGCTGCTTATGGCTACACTCACGCTCGCGGTAATGCAAGCCCTGGGGTTCTGGAATCAGATATTTACCACCAACTTTACTCCGTTGGGTGCACCCTGGTATATGTTGATGTATGGACTGTTAGGCGGCTGCATCAGTTGCATGATGACGCTAGGGCGGCGTTCTACATCACCGATTCCTGGCTTCGTTCTCGTAACCTGGTTCACACGCCCCTACGTGGGGGCGTTACTGGCAGCGCTGACCTATCTCGTACTAAACAGCGGCCTTTTTATCCTCAGCATTGTTCCAGAACAGCGCTATGCCTTCTTCTCAGTGGTTGGAGCAATCGCGGGATTATGCGAGGGCCGCATACTTTTCAGGCAGAAGTGACGAGTTATAAAAGAGATACGCTCAATTGCGATCCAAACCTTTTGATGAGCTTGTACGCAGTGCTGGAAACATGTACAATGAATGTGTATAGAGCACCGGAGCAGTCAATTCTACATCGTCTCCAGTTTATTAGTATTCTCACGAGTACTGCCACTAAATGGGAGGAACGCAGATGCCAACCTACATTAGCCTGGTCAACCTCACCGAACAGGGGATCAAGGAAGTCAAGAATGCTCCTGAACGCCTGCGATTTTTTGACGATGCTGCAAGAGAAGCCGGGGGAAGACTCATCGGCTTCTATCTCGTAATGGGCCAATTCGATTACGTCGTCATAACCGAAGCCCCAGATGACCAGACGGCAGCCCGTCTCATCCTTGGCACTATTGCACAGGGCAGCGTACGCACACAAACAATGCGGGCTTTCCCCCGCGAAGAGTTCGAAAACATGGCCCGCGGATTATAGTGAAGAAAAAAAGAAGTGAGATTCGTAAGGACGCGATTTGGTGAACCTACGAATTAGAACTCATCGTTGGGAAAAATAGCGCGCACCAGGCGTTCAGGATCGTGACGCGCCAGCCTGTCATCTTCCAGGTTCAGATGCTCAATCACCACATTGGGTACGAGTCGAGCAAGCTGGGCGCGGTCTACTGTGACCGGTTCGCTCTTTTCCTCAGCATATGTTTGCAGCACATCTGGCTGGAATGGACCATCGTTGACAATCACTCTATCGACGCGCCCGCCGAGGTAGCGGTGGATCTGCTTGACAAAATCAGAGGCTTTGTAGCAATCTGTTTCTCCGTGCTTGGTCATCAGATTACAGACATAGACCTTCTCAGCTTCAGATTCCCGCACAGCACGCGCAATATCACGAACGAGCAAATTTGGCAGCAGACTGGTGTAGAGGTCACCCGGACCAATTATAATGGTATCGGCCCGCCGGATTGCACGCGCGGCCGGGGCACACGCGGGAACATCTTCTGGCTCAAGGCGCACACGTACGATGGGAGAAAGCTCTCCGATATTTTTCTTGCCACGTGTATCTATCTCCGTTTCGTCACAAATAGTCGTGCCATCTTCCAGGTCGGCGCAAATCATGGTCTGCGTCAAGGTCACGGGTAAAACACGCCCGGAGATATTCAGGAGTTCCTGCGCATCTTCAAGCGCAAGCAGCAGATCATCGTTATTGATATCCTGCAGTCCTTTGAGAATAAGATTGCCCAGGCTATGTCCGCCTATACCTCGCTCCTTGGGGTCTGCATCTTGAGACTGCTCAAAACGGTGCATAAATATTTCACGCCATAATGCGCCGTTATGGGCCAGGGCCACCAGAGACATGCGCAAATCTCCTAAGGGCAACTGACGACGAAACTCGTCCATCAACCTACGCGAACTACCTCCACTATCGGACATAGTGACGATAGCGCTGATATTCAAGGGATATTTTTTCAAATGCGAAAGCAGGGCAAAAGTTCCGGTGCCTCCACCAATGGTGACCACACGGCGTCCCGCGAATCTATCTCCAGTGTGATGGTATGCTGCCACCTTCGTTCTCCTGGGGCTGATCTCTGGTTCATCACTCACAATACGTTTCCTCTTCCTACAATATATACTACTCGTCTCATTACCCGGTCTCAGAGCCATACAAGCAAACAAACTCATAACCTCAAGAATAAAGAAAGTGGGGGAGAAAAAAATCACTCCCTTGACATTTGGCGATATATCGTTATAATTATAAACAGAATACGATATATCGTTAATGATGCAGAAAGGAGCATCTATCATGTTTGGAAACCGTTTTGCGTACCAATTTCAAGGAAGTGGCGACGAGGGTTGGGTACCGCCCTGGCGACGACGTTGGGGACATAGGGGTCCCTGGGGGCATGGCCCTCATTTCTTTGGGCATCGTCATGGAGCATTTGGACATCAAAATAGAGGAGCCAGGGGGAATGATTGGACACCTCCCTGGCAGCGTGAAGAAGGGCGCGGCCCTCATTTCTTCGCGATGAGGCGAGGTCGTGGACCATTTGGGCGCGGTGGACCATTTGGCCATGGAGGTGAAGGTGGTCGCTTCTTTGGACGCGGTGATATGAAATTTGCCCTGCTTGAGCTGCTGCAAGAGCGGCCAATGCACGGCTATGAAATGATGAAGGCGCTGGCAGAAAAGTCCGGCGGCTTCTATACTCCGAGTCCGGGTTCGATCTATCCCACCTTGCAGATGCTAGAGGAAGGTGGCTACGTCACCGGCAACGAGGTTGAAGGGAAAAAAGTGTATAGCATCACCGATAGGGGCCGCGCCATGCTTGCGCAGCGCCAAAGCGACGAGGAAGGCTTTGCCGGCCCCCCATGGATGCACCGGCATGGAAGTGGAGAGCGCCGGGAGGGTGGGTGGCAAGGCATGAGGCCAGAGATGCAGGCACTGAGCAGTGAGGCCATGGAGGTCGCACGTTTGTTTGCTATTGCCGGGCGAGCGTCCCTGCAAAATCCTGAGCAACTGGCGCGGCTGCGAGGTATCATTGAGCGCACACGCAGCGACTTGACCGCCTTGATCTATGGTGAGCAAGGCGCACAAGGGCCAGCTTCAAATACTACGCCGCCTTCAGCAGAAACACCCATTGTTGACCAGGCATAGTTTCTTAAGGGGCATCACCTCTGGTGCCCCTTACGCATCTTGTGTACGAAACGCTTTTTGATTATACTGTATGCAACGGGAGTCGCTTCTTCACTCTGTGGGCGCGGTGATGAAGAGATCAGATATCCCGTTATATTTTAGCGCCAACCTCCTTTCTCTATCCCCCAATTGCCTTATTGAGAGAAAGCATTCTATCTTTTGATGAGACGATGTGTTATACCCTCATTAGCGCCAACCTCCTTTCTCTATCCCCCAATTGCCTTATTGAGAGAAAGCATTCTATCTTTTGATGAGACGATGTGTTATACCCTCATTAGTTTATTTTGCAGGGAGGTATTGCATTCATGTCAGAGCCCGAAGATTTTGAACGGACACTCCGTCGTATTCGCCACTTGCTTGGGGAAGGACAGGAAGAGATGGTGCTGGAACAGCTAGATGCTCTCCAAACCGATGATCCCCAACAACAACAGGAGATCACTTATGCCCGTGCCGAGTACTACACCAGGAAAGAGCAATGGGAGAAAGCGGTCCAGTATCTCGAACCCTTGTATACTACCCGCACTAACGAAGTAGATTGGAATGATGCAGACCATACCGAGCGCGAACGCCGCGCGTATTACCTGCTCTGGCTTGGCAATGCCGCTGTGAATGTTTCGCGCTATCAAGATGCCTCCGAGCATTTCACTCAATGCTTGAAAATCCTTGAAAAACGAAGGGTACATCTTCCCACTGTGCGCATCAAGGCGCTCTGTGGACAAGGTATGACCTGCATCATGTTCGGCTTTTACGCGGTCGCTATTCAAAATTACCAGGAGGCGTTGTCGGTTTGCACGAAGGAGAAGTTACTGGAGCGCCTGCGTGATGACGTGGCCGACATTTATTATGGACTGAGCGATGCCTACCGGCTTTTAGGAGATTTTGATTCCGCATACACTTGTGGGAAGACGGCCTTACAGATGTACAGGGACTTGCACGACAGATATATGGAATGTCGTGTACAAAATTTACTTGGCAGGATTGCTTTCTCGTTGGGTGAACACCGAACGGCAGCTGACGATTATATGGAATCTCTCTCTATCGCCACTCTCGATAACCTGCCTGGCATGCAGCTTATCAATTTTATCGCGATGGCCGATTTGCGCCTGGCGGAGAATCGCCTGGACGAGGCGCATCGTTATTGCGAGCGTGCCCAGGAAGCCTCCATACAGAAGCAGGACGATCACCAGATCTGCGGCATGATGTATATCGTAGCTGGAAAGATTGCAAAGGCGGAAGCGAAACAGGCACAGGGTCAGGAACGGTGCTTCCAGTTGCAAGAAGCCCTGGCTGCCTATCAAAAAGCAGAAGCCCATCTTACCCAGACGCAGGCGGCGGCACATCTTTCCGAACTGTACGGACGAATGGCAGAAACGTATGAAGCTCTAGAGAAGCCGGCGGAGGCCCTGGCCCACTGGAAATTGGCTTTTGATGCCGTGGCCACTGCTAAAGGAGCGGCAGCTTATAGATAAGGTGTAGGGGCCAGCCAATGGACATTGCTGGCCCCTATGTTTTCAATCCGATCTTCTCTTGTAGCTCGATTGCCACACTGTAGGGATCGCGGGTGCGCGTAGTGATATCTTCGATGAAGTTGAGCCACTCTTCTTCGGTCACTTCTCTCTTCAAGGCATTCACCATGGCATGTGCCAGTAACGCCTGCACTTCGCTGCGTACCTGGCGCTGCGCCCGCTGAGCGAGCATACCGCTCTCAACCAGGTAGGCGTGGTGCTGCTCGATAGCATCCGCCAGTTGCGTAATCCCCTGATCCTTGATAGCGGAAGTTTTGAGTACAGGAATACGCCAGTAAGGCTTCGATTTATCGTGTTGACGCCGCATAGGATCAAGGCTGAGGAGCATGGCAAGTTCCGCTACGGTCTGATCTGCGCCCGGTTTGTCGGCCTTGCTCACCACAAAAATATCGGCGATTTCCAGGATGCCGGCCTTGATTGCCTGCACCTCGTCACCCATACCAGGCGCGCTCACTACGAGCACAGTTTGAGCAGCGCGCATGACTTCGACTTCGGCCTGCCCGGTGCCTACTGTTTCAATGATGATGGGATTGTAGCCCGCAGCATCCATAGCGCGCACAACGTCGCGGGTTGAGGCTGAGAGTCCACCCACGCTGCCGCGACTAGCCATGCTGCGAATGAAGACATTGGGATCGCCCGCGAGTTCCATCATACGGATACGATCACCCAGTATCGCTCCCCCGCTAAAGGGGCTGCTGGGATCGACGGCCACCACGCCAACTTTTCTTTCACGCCGCCGCAGTTCGCGCACCAGGCGCGTCACCAGGGTACTTTTTCCTGCCCCTGGCGCGCCTGTCACACCTACGATGGCAGCGTTGCCAGCATGGAGATGCAGTTCTGCCAGGTACTGACGCGCGACGGGCGTATCATTTTCGATAAGCGTCACCATACGCGCCAGGGCGCGGCGATCACCGCTCAACAAACGTTCGACAATGTTTTGCAAGGCGCACCTACACTTGGCGAATCTTTTGCTAGCCAGCCTGCCAACGGACTGCGTCCTAGCCTACGGCTCAGGCAGGCTGCAAGAAACGACTAAACAGCTTCTGTCAGGCGATCTGCCTGGATGTTGGAACGCACAAATTCAATAATTTCCTCTGTCTGAGTGCCTGGCCCAA
>VBHV01000647.1 GCA_005881995.1 Chloroflexota bacterium
GGCAACTAACACACGAATTGGACGAGTTTCAGCCATAGTAGCTGACTCCTTTCGAGCCAATCTATTCTGTTAAAGCGGTAGCATAGAGCGAGCGAATAGAGCGCTCCAATTCTTCGTACATAGCAATGAAATCCGCGTTCCATTCTACAACGGCGCCTGGGCTGCTGCAAGCGTGCATCAACACCTTCGCCCGCTCAATGATCGGCTGTCGCAATTTCTTCTCGACTATAGGAATTGGCAGATTCGCTAAGACACGTTGCTCGATCTGCGGCTGTACCCATTTATAGGCGGTATGCAGGACGTAGACATACTCACGCAGCAGACGGGAGTTCAGCAGCGCCAGGAAGAAATAAAGCAGATC
>VBHV01000648.1:0-2090 GCA_005881995.1 Chloroflexota bacterium
TCCAGCGTCATGCCATCGGTGTAGTTGTCCATGTATCTCCCCTTTTCTTCTTTTGAATTCCGATTCCGTAGGGACAGTGGGTAAAGTGGATGCAGGGAGGGGGCCTTGTGCCTGTCCTTGTTGGTATCACGAGAGTCGATGTTAATGGTCAAACAACTCAACAGGACGAGGGACAAGCACAAGGCCCCCGCATCCACACCTCACCACCCATTGTCCCTACAACCGTAGCGGCGTCTTTTTTACGGTGTTCCAAAATGAAGAGCTGCTCGTGCCCCACTCAGCGCCGGTTCCTCGACAAGCGCAACTTCTCCAATCGACAAGCGCTTCTCTATAGCGTGCAGCGTCAGCCTTCGAAAATCGATCTCGTGGAGCAGCAGTCCCCCGCCTAGCGCGAGAGCTACCTGCTCGCCTGGAAAATTGAGCTTGATCTTTACAGCCATGGCTGCCAGCGCCAGTTCATATGCCGCATCTTTAACCATGCTGCTTGCAACTTCGTCACCATCTCTCGCCGCCATAAATACCAGGGTCGATAAACTGGCGATGGTGGCTTTATCGCAGTCGGGGTACACCCTGCCAATAATGTCGCTGGCGCTGTTCAGATCCCAGTGACTCAATACGTGTTCTACTAAAGCTGTCCATTGTCCCCGTCCGTCGGCTGCTTTTGCAACGGCCTGCAGGCAGTGGCGGCCGAGATCGTATCCACTCCCCTCATCGCCAACGATATGTCCCCATCCTCCCGCTCGTACTATCGTTCCATGCCTATCACGCCCCAGAGCAATCGAGCCGGTACCGGCAATCAAGGCAATACCAACACCCTCGGGCAAGCCGCTCAGCACCAGTTCCGCGTCGTTTGTCAAATGCACAATTTTCGCAATACATTGAAGATGTGGGAAGAGTATATCGTAATCACCGGGGCGATCAATACCCGCCAGACCCAACCAGGCGGCTTGCAATGGCAAAGTGCAGCCCGCCACCTGCACAGCTTCCTCGAGTGCGCTGCGTATAGCGTACATTGCCTGGCTGATTCCTACGGCGGCGTAGTTTGAGCTGCCTGCTAAGCCACGTCCGCGCTCATTGCCCGAAGCATCAACTACCACGGCCAGCGTCTTACTGCCGCCCCCATCAACACCTAGCGCATACATCATGGCGCGGCATCCAGTGCAGCCCGCAGTACATTATCGTGTGCCGCCAGCCTCTCCCGCGCCTGCTCAGGGGAAATATTGGCCCGTGCTGCCTGAATTGCCGTCTTGACTTCGCCTCCTGATGCCTCTAATAGCGTTGCCGCGGCCTCTACGTCCAGCCCGGTTGCTTGCCGTAAAATTGACAGGGCGCGTTGTTGCAATTTGTAGTTTGTGGCCTGCACATCTACCATCAGGTTCCCGAAGGTCTTACCCAGCAGTATCATCGTGCCCGTGCTGAGCATATTCAGCACCATTTTCTGCGCCGTGCCCGCTTTCAGGCGAGTTGAACCGCTAATCACCTCAGGCCCTACCAGCGGCGCGATCATGATCTCTACTTCTTGTTCGAGTGGAGTATGCGCGTTACAGGCAAGACCAATTGTCAACGCGCGACGCTCTTTCGCGTAGGCGATAGCTCCCAGCGCGTAAGGCGTTCGCCCACTGGCCGTAATACCAATCACCACGTCTTTCTCAGAGACGCCAAGCCTTGCCACATCTGCGCTCCCAGCCTCCGCGCTGTCCTCCAGGTCCTCGTACGCCTGGCCCAGCGTCTGCGCACCGCCAGCAATGCAGGCCACCACCATCTCTTGCGGAATGTTAAAGGTTGGGGGGCATTCGGAGGCATCTAAAGCTCCAAGGCGACCTGAAGTACCCGCTCCAACGTAGATCAGCCTTCCACCAATCCGCAGCCGTGCGGCAATCCTTTCAATTGCCAGAGCGATATAGGGCAAGACCTGCCGCACCGCCAGCGCCACCTTCTCGTCTTCGGCATTGATGAGCTGCACAATCTCCAGCGGACTCATACGATCGATCTCGCTTGTCGCAGGGTTCACCTTTTCCGTGTCCAGCACGCTCAAGACATGCGTAGGGGCCGCATTTGCATTTGCGTTGTCATCCATATTACCTACTCCT
>VBHV01000648.1:2234-8485 GCA_005881995.1 Chloroflexota bacterium
AAAGACCCACACCACCCCTACGGGTCAGTCGGCTTCTTGCCCGGTTTCCCAGCCTAGATTAATGTCCATTGGATGCCCAATCGTATAGGGTACGGGCCGGGCTTGCCCCCGCCCTGGAAGCGGTATGAATAGTCAAAATCCTTCTTCTTGCCCGGCTTCCCAGCCTAGGTTAATGTCCATTGGACGCCCAACCGTATAGGGTACGGGCGGGGCTTGCCCCCGCCCTGGAAGCGGTATGAATAGTCAAAATCCTTCTTCTTGCCCAGCTCCCCAGTTCAGATTAATGCCCATTGGACGCCCAACCGTATATTGTACGGGCCGGGCTTGCCCCCGCCCTGGCGTCCTATCTTGGAAAGTTAAGGCATCAATTGCTCCCGCTTCATATGAGTATAGAACGTATACTTATTCCCGCAATACACGGCCCTGGCGTACTCGATTGGCGAATTGCGTTCCGTATAGGTAACGCGGCGCGTGAAAAGCACCGGGCTGCCAACGGGAATTTTCAGCAGTTGCGCCTCCTCCGAACCTGCAAGACCCGCCTCCAACTCCTGGTCAGCCTCCATCAACGTTATCCCATATTTCGACTCCAGCGTACGGTAGAGCGAATTATTTTCCAGGTCCTCCTCCAGCAGCCTCTCGCAATCCTTAAAAGCGATCTGGGACACTTCAATAGCTAGAGGTTCGTCATCTGCCAGGCGCAGGCGCTGCAGGCGGAAAATGAGCGTCCCGGCACTGAGACCCAGTCTTTCCGCCGTCTCCTCGTCAGCCGCCTGCATGGCAGCCGAAATGACCTTCGTGCTGGGACGTTGTCCACGCGCCCGTATATCCTCGGTAAAACCGGTCAGGCGAATCAGCTGCTGCGTGATTTTATGCTGGCTGACAAAGGTGCCTTTCCCCTGTTCGCGATAGAATAGCCCCTCGTTTACCAGGTCCGTGATAGCCTGTCTGGCTGTCATGCGGCTGATGCCATACTTCTCGCCCAACTCTCGCTCCGATGGAATAAGATCACCAGGCTTCCACTCACCGGCGCGAATCCTCTCCCGCATGATCTCCTTCAACTGGTAATAGCGAGGCAAGGGGCTATTCCTGTAAATAGCGCTCATCTGATTTTCCTCTCCGTTCGTCTTGCCTGAACACAGTTAGCTACGCAGTAGCGTTGGCAAGACGGGTAGGTGCCATGATCTTGTAAAAGATTTTCGCAAACCTCTTGCTTTCCTTCCATAAATATGTTACTTGTTAGGAAAGTGGTCTAATTGGTATATTGTATAGACCACCATACTTGCTTATAATAATTCCATACTTTAGCGTTCCTGTCAAGTGTAACGCAAAAGAAACCGGGTACGAGGATGCCGGGAATTCCAGATCAGGCAGTCCCTCGTACGGGCAAGCGCCAGAGCGCCTAAAAGCGTCAAGTTAAGATCAAGGGTTTGTCGTAGGGACAAGGGGCGGCTGAGCGGATGGGTGGGGGCCTTGTGCTTGTCCTCCCTGTGGATCGCGCGGGCAACCAGGTTTGTCGTAGGGACAAGGGGAGGCAGAGGGGCGGACGTGGGGGCCTTGTGCTTGTCCTCCCTGTGGATCGCGCGGGCAACCAGGACAAGCACAAGGCCCCCGCATCCGCCTCTCCCCGCCCCTTGTCCCTACAGAACGGGTGTCACAGGTTCGTTAACTGGACGCTAATGGGCAAGCATGAGCACGCCCGTGATTATTCAGCAAGGAAGGTGAAGAGGATCATGCGCTTTACGTTACGTGATGCTCACCTCATAGATGCCACAACAGACATCGCCCGAGGTGCCATATGTATCGATGGCACACGCATCGAGGCTGTTGATCGGCAGGAAAATATACCTGGCAACCAGGATATGATCATCGATGCAGCGGATATGATCGTCATACCTGGCTTCATAGATGTGCATACGCATGGCGGAGGTGGCTATAATCTCCACACCACGCATGTGGAAGAAATTCGAGGCTACACGCGCTGGGTGCCGCAAACTGGCGTCACCTCATTTCTCATAGCTGTGGTGGGCGTGCCCGGCTCAATACCAGAAGAGCAGTTGCGAACAGCCGTCGAAGCGCTCGATCATCCTGGGAAAGGAGCCGAGCCCCTGGGTATTCACCTGGAAGGGCCGTATATCAGTGCAGCCAGGCGCGGAGCGCATACGCCTTCGTGGCTGCGCGTGCCGGACGAATCCGAAACTGAACAACTACTGGCTATCACCGCGGGATATCTACGCCTGCTCACACTCGCCCCTGAGCTGCCGGGAGCCTCGGCAATGATTCGCCGTCTGGTAGATGCAGGCGTCACCGTCAGTATGGGTCATACCGATGCAACGTATGAGCAGGCGCAGGAAGCCATAAAACTGGGCGTCACGCATGTCACCCACTGTTTCAATGCCATGCGACCCCTGCTCCATCGTGCCCCTGGCCCGCTTGCCGCACTGGCTCGGGCACATAAAGTGTATGGAGAATTGATCGCCGATGGCGTGCATGTCCATCCGGGGGCCATGAACGCGCTGGTCAAATTGCTGGGGCCGGAGCGAACTATTGTCATTACGGATGCGCTGGCGGGTGCCGGCCTGCATGACGCTACTTTCGATTTCGCGGGACAACCCGCGCGGGTCATCGATGGCGCCGCTCATCTTGCCGATGGCACGATTACGGGCAGCGTCTTGACCATGGACCAGGCGCTGCGCAACATGCTTCTGATGACCGGAGTCTCACTCCAGCAAGCAGTGGGCATGTTGACTCTCAACCCGGCTCACCCCGCGCAGGTCTTGCGGCACAAAGGGCGCTTGAAGGTCGGCTATGACGCTGATGTGCTCATCTTCGACCAGGCCATGACGCTCCAGGCCACGTTTTGCCGTGGCGAGGTCGCCTTCGCAACAGATGAATGGCGTGAACGTCTATCGGCCCTTTCTTACACATGACTTTTACCAGATTTGTTAACAATCAGATCACAATCTAGTCTAGTGGTCTAGATGACTTGACAAATGAACCAGAACAAGGTACAGTATTTCACATAGACTGATCTGGAAAACCCGAAAGCAAGCGTACTGCATCTCGTTCCGGTGCTCGTTCCGGTGTATGAATACCTGAAAGGAGGGTTAGCTGCGAGAAAATCTGCAATCTTTCTCCTTACGTCCTGCCTGAGTGCGCGGCAGCGTTGGCAAGACGGATAGGTGCCACGAGCGTCTCACTTGTGCTGTTGTGCAATTTGCGAACTATTTTCAGGATCATTGAACCGATCCGTTCATCCAATCCAAGGTAGGAGGTTGTAAATGACTCCCAACTCTCTCCCTGCGATACCGTCAAGGGTGAAAAGCAAGGCCACCGTGATGGCTTTCACCCTCCTGGTCATCTTTACCATGATACTCTCGGCCTGTGGCGGCGGTTCCAGCCAGAGCACCACCACCGGCAGCAAACACATCCTTAAAATCGCTACCCAGTCCTACGACTTCGCTCAAGCCGGTTTTAACCCCTATAACGGCCATCCAAATGCCGGAGTCCAGGGCCTGGTCTACGAAAACCTGTACTTTGTGAACGTCAACGGTGGCGACTTCACACCCATGCTGGCCACCGGCTACTCGTGGAATAGCGATAACACCCAGCTCACCTTCACCATTCGCCAGGGTGTCAAGTGGAACGATGGCCAGGCGTTCTCGGCCAATGATGTTGCCTTTACCTTCAACGAGATGAAACAGTATGCGGCGGCGGATACCAACGGCGTTTGGAGCTATCTCAGCAGCGTGACCGCGCCGGACGCCAATACCGTCCTCATGACCTTCCAGAAGGCCTACCCGCCTGAACTGGTCACGATTGCCGGACACGTCTATATCATCCCGCAGCACATTTTTGCTACAGCGGGCGACCCCACCAAGTATGCTACCGACCATCCTGTCGGTACGGGTCCTTTCACCCTGACCAATTACAACTCAGGCCTGGCAGTCTACGACAAGAATCCGAGCTACTGGCAGGCTAGCAAGGTGCAGGTTGACGAGATCCGCTACCCCGAGTACAAAGACAACTCGACCCTGGCGTTAGCGCTGCCAAAGGGTGATATCGACTGGGCTGGTTACTTCTCACCAACGCTGCAGCAAGACTTCGTCAGTAAAGACCCGGCACACTTCCACCTTTTCATGGATGCCATCAACCTGTACTCCATATGCGTCAATCAGAAAGACCCCGTCGTCGGCGGTCAGACTGGTCTCCCGGTTCGCCTGGCGCTCAGCACTGCCCTTGATCGTGGTCAGATAGCGCAACAGGCCACCGCTGGCCTGGAGCCTCCGGGAAGCATGACAGGCCTGGTACTCCCAACCGCGCAGAGCTGGCTGGCTCCCCAGTATGCCAATCTGCCGACCGGCGCTGATACTACCGCCGCTCAGAAGTACCTGACCGACGCGGGCTTCACCAAGGGCTCGGATGGCATCTATCAGAAGAATGGCAAGCGCCTATCCCTCACGTTGAGAAGCGTTGACACCTATTCCGACTGGAATGCCGCCGCTCAATTAATCGCCTCCGAGGCGAAAAGTGTAGGCATCGAGATCAAAAACGTCACCGTTGGTGAGAACGACTACTACACCCTGCGCGGAGATGGCAAGTTTGACTACCAGATGATGTTCTGTGGTATGGTTGGCGGCCCCACTCCGTACTACCTGTACAATCAATACCTGAACAGCAACGAGATCGGCTCGGGCAAATTCAACTTCGTCGGCTGGAACGACCCCACAACCGACAAGTTCCTGAACCAGTATGCCTCAACCTCCGATCCCGCTGTGCAAAAGCAGGCTATCCAGGCTATCGAGCAAGTCTTCGTCCAGAACCAGCCGTTCATTCCCCTGTGGACTGGCGCTGACTACGACGAATACTCCACCCTGCACTTCAGCGGTTGGCCCGACCAGAGCAACCCCTACTCCAGCGGCAGCCCCAACACTGCCCCTGATTATGAGCAGGTCATCCTGCACCTGGTACCCGCCTAACAGAACGTAGAATTGGGCAGGTGCAAAACCCGCCCAATTCCCACCAACCAAAATGTGGAAGAGGCCAATTGTTAGATGTGTCGTAGGGACAAGGGGCGGTGCGGCGGAAGGGAGGGGGCCTTGTGCTTGTCCTGGGTGGGGGGCGAGCCATCACGCAGCCCCTCGTCAGCTTTGTCGTAGGGACAAGGGGCTGTGCGGCGGAAGGGAGGGGGCCTTGTGCTTGTCCTCCCTGGAAAGCGATCCCCCCACCCAGGACAAGCACAAGGCCCCCGCATCCGCCCCACACCGCCCCTTGTCCCTACAAAGGTCTGGGGGTGGGCTTGTCCCCGCTCCTGGTTCATGTGTACAATATTGTCAGGATGAACGCTCTCATATGAAGGAGAAGGAGGAACCAGGTGCGTCATTTACTCCGGCGCATTTCGTTCTACGTTTGCGCTGTTTGGATAGCCATCACGCTAGATTTTTTCATCCCGCGTCTGGCTCCCGGTGATCCTGTCGCGGCGCTCGTGGGCAAGATGTCAACCAAGGGGTATGTTACCCCCGCCATGCAGCAAACGCTCGCCGCGGAATTCGGCCTGAACACCCAGGACTCCTTATTGGTGCAATACTTTAAGTATCTCGGCAATCTACTGCACGGCAACCTGGGGAATTCCATCCAGTATTTTCCTACCCCCGTCTCGCAGATCATCGCGCAGGACATTGGATGGTCGATCATGCTTGGCGGCATCGCCGTCGTCATCAGTTTCGTGCTTGGCTGCCTGTTTGGCATCATCACCGCCTGGAAGCGCGGCACCATGCTGGACACCATCCTCTCGCCTGCCATGAATTTCCTGTCGGCCATTCCCTATTTCTGGCTGGCATTGCTTTCACTCTTCATCTTCGCTTATTTGCTTAACTGGTTCCCCCTGACCGGGGGAAGTTACGGTGCAGGAAATATTTTTCCCGGTTGGACGTTTGAATATTTCAGCAGCGTCGTACAATATGCCTTCCTCCCCGCCTTAACGCTCGTAATCTCCTCGCTGGCGGGCTGGATGCTGACTATGCGCAATTCTATGATTACCACGCTCTCGGAAGATTATGTGTTGATGGCGAAGGCCAAAGGTCTGTCCGAGGGCCGCATCATGTTTCGCTACGCGGCCCGCAATGCTGTCTTGCCCAACATTACCGGCTTCGCCATCGCCATCGGCGCCATTGTTGGTGGCCAGCTGCTGACCGAAATGGTCTTCTCATATCCAGGTATCGGATACGCGCTGTTTCAAGCCGTGAGCGAGCAAG
>VBHV01000649.1 GCA_005881995.1 Chloroflexota bacterium
CCTTTGATCGAGAACACCTCCACACTATTTGCGTTACCCTGCCACAAACGCCCATCCGAGGCTGTCCCCCAGAAGGTCTGGGCAGCACGCTGGAAGCTATCTTTGGCTAAGACGTTCACTCCTCTAGGCATGGATGTCGCTACTGGCGTCGTAGTCTTTGTGGGCGTGCCTTTCGGCGTCGTTGCAGGCGACGGAGTGGCATTCGTTTGTGGCGCGCCATCGAGTTTTTGTATGGTCAAGGCAGCTTCAATAGAATGCGAGAAGATACCGGCAACTAACCCCGCTATCATACATAGAGTGATAAAGCTAAAGACAATCCAACGTATACGCATTTTTCACCTCATTTTTACTTTCATTCATTCGAAGCGCTGGCTACTTGCGTAGCGTTTCTGAATACATATCAAGTTTTTAGAAAGAGAACCAGGATTGGGTACTTGTAAAGGGCTGCATACTGGGGACAATTTCAGGAGATTGACTGCTTTGAACATATTGAACGACATCGAGTGACGCCAGGGACTGCATGTGGGCATGAATCCAGATCACCCCGTTGCGCATCGCGCCCGTTGTGGGATCAACCTCACCTGTGTAGGCGAAGTTGGCCTGGTCGACCATATCATTGAGCAGCGCGAAGGCGGGCGGCTGGGCAATCTGGGCATCGGTCATCGATAGAAGCTGTTTTGCATCGTCATGCAGCTTCTGTAGCCACTGCCGCACATTGCTCATGGCGTCGATAATCTGCGCGGCCTCCTTGCGTATCTCCGGCGTTGCACCAGGAGCATTGATCAGTCCATTCAGATGGCGTTCGATATGCGTGAGATAGCTGGGCGGAGTCTGGTTTGAGCCATGCACATCTGTTAGCCCAACACTGGCGAGATTAGGAATGTAGGGTACACTCGTACCCGCGGGAAGGTCCTGCTCTAGAAATGAGAGTCCATCGAGGTAGGCCAGCGTGCGTACAGTCTGGCGACGCACGAAAGCGAAGTCTTTGGCCTCTTCCCAGCGATCGCGCGCGCTGACCGTCCATTCTATCAACTTACCGCTATTGCGATAGAACCAGTTACAGAGTCCGCCAGGTAGCTCCAGTTGATCCAGCAAGGGGTCAGCCGCTAACAGGTGGCGCAGGTGGTCGAGCAAGCTAAAATGATTTGGGTCCTGAGAGTCTGGTGACTGCGGAATGATGCCGTAGTAGCGCCAGGTACTATAGTCGGGCGAAGGAGCGATGGGAGTGGTAGCCGCGCTCTCTTCGGTAATGAGAAAACGGCTGGTAATGGCAAGCAAATTGGTATGCTGCTGATCGCCGCCGTAAAACAGGTGAGCGCTCTGGTTGATAGAGAGTTTTCCTAGCAAGACGACGGTTGTATCGCCCTGCACTTTATCGCTCAGCAGCCAGGCATAATCACCGTTACCAGGGGCTGGCGGCTGCAGGCCATGCAGATCAAGCTGCACCTGGTCATCCAATCCCTGGTTACTGCTTTCACTCACCTGTTCGCTGCTCAAAAAATACAGCCGTCCCACGACATTCACGCTCACAGGCGCAACAGCGTTTGAGGCAGAGGTATGCTCAAAGAAGAGGAAATAGCTAAGGCCAGCGCTTCCCAGTACTAGAAGTGACAGCACAATCAGCACAACCAGCAGTGCGCGAGAGCCGCGCCGCCGTTGTTTGACGACAGGCGGCCTGGCATGACCGTCAGGAGGCGATGAAGTTCCATACGAGGGAGAGGACGTATGCGGAGCGGCGGTAGAATTAGGAGAGGATGTGGGCGCTTGAGTCATGTAAGACCACTGCGATGCCGGAGGCGCCAGGGGCACTGTCTTTCTCGCACTGGTACTGCGTGCCGGAGAAGCATGCGGGGAGGATGATGCGAAAGGCACAGAGGACATAGAAAAGGACGCTGGCGGTACTAATGGGGCTGTCTTCGCATTCTTTGTCATGGTGCGCTGGCGCGAGAGTGAGAGACGGCCCTCTTCAAGCGCCTCGCCGAGCGCATCAATGGAGGCATAGGCAGGAAAGCCATTGCGCATTGCCAATTGTCGCAGGTGTTCGTTGCCCTCGATCACAAAAATGATGGTAAGGTTGTGCTGGCGTTTGATATGTTTGAGGTCGCTAAAATCCTCTGGGCGCTGGAAGACCCTGGGTTTCGTTTGTGCTGCAGTTGGAGCAAGCAGCACAGGCAACATCAATACCACTGGTTTTTTCTGTTCGCCGATGACCTCGAACACTGTGGTTTTGTCGTCCTCAGCTTCAAGATAGAGTATGCAAAAATCACCGGAATCGCTGCGCTTCATCAGAACCTCCGATCCTGGTACGACCAGAACCTCCAGGGCGACAGTAACACATTACCTGAATGGCGACCAGCAAGGTCACCTGACGTTACTCCTTGTGAGCCTCATTCTACTAACTCAACCAGGCCTAGACGCACGACGCGTTGTTTTCGGCGTCGTTGCAATAAGAGTTTTTCTCCCCTACGTGACATTGAATATGGTACTGTTCCTACCTGGCGATGCGCATGCACATCCCATATTGCCAATACTTCCAGGCCCTCCTCCGAGTCCACATACTGGTCCGGGCGTTCCTCGGATGGAGCGAGGGCGGTTCCCCAGGTATGCGTGATAGCGCCCAGAACTACTAGAGCACCTCCAATGTAGCCAGCGATAGGCAGCGTTTCTTGCAAGTACAGATTGGCAACGAATGCTCCCAGCACCGGCTCGAGGATGTAGATAAACGAGACTGTAACGGGCGAGATGTAGCGCTGCATCAGTACGGCGATCAAGGTTGGTAAAAAGGTGCAGATAGCGGCGACGTAGAGTACCACCCATACATCCTTCGGCAAAGAGGGATGCACAGCGTGCCAGTCACCAAAAAGCAGCACCACCAGGTTAGCCCAGACCGCCATCGTCAGCAACTCGATGCCGAAGAGCGACCAGTGAGTATGTGAGCTGTGGGAGCTGTGAGAGCCTTCCACATGTTGTTCTGAATCGCTCACGAATACGTATCCCGTAAAAAACAGGCCACCGAGAAAGGCAATCACGGAACCGCGCCAGCCGCCCATTGAGGAATTCATAACCAGCATCACCACGCCGGTGAGGGATAACAGGCCCGCGAACCAGGTCGCTTTCCTGATAGGCTGGCGCAAGAAGAGCCACGCGAAGATAGCCGCCAGGAACCCGTTCAACGCGGGGAAGAAGGCCACACTGGTGGCAGTAGTATATTTCAAAGCGATTGCGATGGTGAACAATGCGAGGCAGAGCGAACTGCCGATCAAGATACCGCGCTTGACGACTTCCCTGGTCATAAACCTCCAGGAACAGATAATGATAATTATGGCTACAGGAGCGAGCGTCATCATCTCCAAGTACGTAAAGATGATAGGGTCGATACGGTCTAACGCTTCTTTCGCCACGGCATAGTAAGTGGCGAAGCAAAGCGTATTGAATAAAAATGCGATCCCTGCAACGATTTTCATCTTTGTCATACGAATACCTTACTAACAAGTTGACTGGATGGACGTGGTGAGCGGGTCGCGCGTTTCACCGATTGAACTTCAATGTCATTAGTTTCGAACATGTCACAGGCGAAGGTGATCACTTCGGCTTCGTCAAATTCATTGCACGAGAAGATATCGATGTTTATCATGCGATAGGGGGGCCAGGCATGCAGGCTGACATGGCTGGTAGCAATGATGACAAAACCGGAATAGCCATCGTCCAGCGGATTGCTCGTCTTGATATCCCGCAGCTCGACTGGACTCACCTTCTCCATACCAATACGCGCGGGATATTCGTCGAGTACCCGCCGCAGATGTGCCTCATCTGCCAGCAAATCGGGGTTACAACCGTAGAGGTCAAGCATAACGTGTCGCATGGACGGCTCTCCTCGTTGTCTTTGCCTATTGCGCACAATAGGCCGGGATACGATCCCACCAGTGGGTCTACTGTGTTATTGATGGTGATACAAGAGCTGGAGATAACCTGCTCTATGAGGAAGTATACCGGATGAAGGGGTATCAGGCAGGTTGTTTTTATTACGCTTCTGGGTACGCTATTCAAATAAAAACTGCAAGGCACGTCCTAAATTTTATGGATGTCTTTTCCATCTGTAGGGATTAATGAGACAACTTCAGCGAGAGCAACCTGACCTTTGGCGCGTGTCTCAACTTCCAGGCCCTGGAGACTGAGCGCATGTTCAAGAGATTTTTTGGCGCGTTTGAGGTATGAAAGGTTGTTGGTCGTCCAGGCCTGCGCAATCCTTAAATTGCCGAGCGAGATGAGGGCAAGGCCGGTACAGGGGACATTATGCATAATGCGAGCAATGGTCAGGGCGCGGCCCACACACTCTCTCGCATCCTCAATCTTGCCACGCTTCAAGAGGACGACGGCGAGATCGGCATTCCACAGGCTCAGATATTCACGATCATTGATCTGTTCTGCCAGCGCCAGGCTGCGCCTGTAGTAGAGTTCGGCTTCTTCCAGGCCGTTGCCACTGGACAAAAGAGCCAGCTCTCCCATGTTATGCAATACGACGGACATCAACGGAATGTCGCCAATACGCTCCGCCAGGGTGAAGGCGCGTTGTAAAAAGTTGCGGGCCAGTGGATAGTGGCCTTGTTTCAAATGGACATAGCCGATGTTATTGCACACGTGCGCAATCTCGCGCTGTCGATCATGACGTTCATATAATGCCAGCGCGGTAATCAAGTGGCTTAACGCCTCGGCGCGCTCCCCAACGGCATTGTCAACCGCGCCTAACAGGGCGTGTGCGCGTCCAAGATCAACCGGGTCGCCCAGTAGAGTCTGCCTGATGCGCGTCAGACGTGCCGGGTCCCCGGCATCTCCGGCAGGCTGCATACGCGAAGACTGCGCCTCTTCAAATAACTTTAACGCTGCATTGATGCTGCGGCGCGCTTCCGCATAATTCCCCTCCTGCCAGTGCAGGCTGCCTTGTTGAAAAAGCAGCCGCGCACGCGCTGGACCGCTTGTAATGCCCGCCGCGCGCAGGACCTGTTCGCCACGTTCGCAGCACTGCCAGGCGCGCTGGTTATCTCCGGTGAAGCGCCACGTCCAGCCAATTTCGCTCCAGAGCAAGGATTGTATCTGGGCTTCCTGACTGTCCAATTCAGAAGCAGCACGATCCTGGTGATTGCGTACCTCGAGTACCCGTTCAAATATCTGGCGCGCTTCCTTAAATTTGCCTTGAATGCGCACACATTCCGCCAGCCGTTCCAACATAAAGGCCAGGCGCGAGCGTGTTTCTGCCGGTAAGGGGCGAGATGGCTGCGAGCGTCCATGCTGCGGGTCGGCAGCCTCCACATATTGCACCGCCAGGCGATACTGCCGCTCAGCTTCTGGATAAGCGGAGAGCGCGTAGGCATGATCCGCTGCCAGTTCCGCGAAATGGACAATCTGCCCGGCTTCGCCGCCACCTTTCACCAGGTGTTCGGTAATGGCCGCCGCCTGCCCATCCTCGCGCGCGGAGTATACTTGCTGCAAGACCTGGGCTGCGCGTCGATGAAGTCGCGCCCGCCGCGTGGCTGACAGGTTGTTGTAGAGATGACTGGCCAGCAGGGGATGCCAGAAGCGATAGGTGATGCGCGTTCCCGTTCCCTCTTCCATCAAAACACCTGAAATCAGGGCTTCGTCCAGCAGGTCGAGGATGGTCTCTTCTTCGATGCCGTTCGCGCTGGCCTCCATCGCATGAATAAGAGGAAAGCCAAACGAACCGCCTAGCACAGCAGCCTTGGCTAACAATTGCTGGCATGCTGTACTGAGCCGGCGCACGCGCTGGTTAAGGGCGGCGGTGATGGTCTTTGGCAAAGCGGTTGTTTCCTCACCTATCGGCTGCTGCTCAATTTGTCCAGAGGGTAGCGAATGAGCCAGTTCTTCCGCGAAGAAAGGATTGCCGGCTGCCTGGCTTTGAATGTGTCGTACCATTGGATCG
>VBHV01000652.1 GCA_005881995.1 Chloroflexota bacterium
ATCGAAAACTCTAACGGCAGAATTACGCAGTAAAGGGATCGAGATTTGGGCGGAGATCGGGCTACCAGGGCGACCGCGAGGGTCGCCCGTACAATACACGTGATAGCAAGGCGGTATGCATAGGGTAAGGGCGACCCTCGCGGTCGCCCTGGAAAAAAGAAAGGATAACACGATCATGAAAGCTTCGATGTACTTCAATTATACTTCGCGATCGCTGCTGCGGGGCGGGCAGCGGACTATGCTGGCGGTGTTCTGTGTGGCGGTTGGGGTGATGGCGATTGTGGCCCTGCAGCTTGTAGGGAATATGTTACAAAGTTCGCTTACCTCGAATACGCGCGATACGAATGGTGGGGATATCGCTGTAACGGCTCAGGGTACGCCGTTCCAGGCGAGCGACCTGTCGTTCTTCGCTCAATTGAAAAATGATGGCACTGTTACCAACTATACGGCGGTTACAAACGCGAGTGGGACGTTGAACGCGGCGGGGTCGTCGCTCTCGACCTTTAGCGTCGAAGCGGTTGACCCGAACAATTTTCCGGTTGTTACGCCGCCAACATTCGTGACTCCAGGCAATGGGAGCGTCTCAAGCCTGCTGACAAGCAACCAGGTCATCGTCACCCAGAGCTTTCTCGATAGCTATGGTAAGAAGGTGGGCGACTCTTTCAATGTGTATATCAAAACGAGAGTTGGCTCAGGTGAGACGCTGCATGTCACAATTGCCGGTGTTGTTGCTAACTCGGGCGTGTTTGCGCAGTCCAGTAGCCTGGTGCTGATCTCTTCGCATGACTACCAGGCAGCCGCTTCTGGTGCTCCCGCGTCCTATAGCGTCATAAATGTGACAACGGCGAACCAGGCGAAAACCGATGCGGCGGTCAAGGCTATCAACCAGCACTTTCCGCTGGCCGCTACGCAGACGGTGGCGGACGCGCTGAAGGCGCAGCAGTCCTCAATCGACAATATCAGCAAGTTTCTGGAGATCGCGGGTCTGCTCGCGCTGCTCATTGGCGGCGTTGGCATCGTCAACACGATGCAGGTTTTACTGTCGCGTCGTAAGGCAGAGATTGCCATGCTGAAGACTGCCGGCTACCGGCGCATGGACCTCTACGCGCTGTTTGGCCTCGAAGCTGGCCTGCTCGGACTGGTTGGCGGTGTTATCGGAGCGGCGGCGGCGACCGGTTTGAGCTACATTGTACGCATCCTGGTGCAAAATACCGGCCTGAACGTCCCGTTCATACTGAATCCCTGGACTATCGCCGGTGGTGTGGCTATCGGTTTCGCGACCGCGCTGATCTTTGGTCTGATGCCCATCGTCCAGGCAGCCAATATTCGCCCGTTGAATGTGATACGCGAACTCGCTGACAGTAAGGGCGTGAGCCGGCTGGCCCTGACCATCGGGTTGCTGCTCATCCTCTCCGTCCTGTTCTGCGTGCTGGCGATTGTGATCCTCAATAACGATGTGGTGCTGGGCATTGAAGCGGTGTATGGAACATTCGCCTTCCTGCTGCTGTTGAGCGTGTTCTTTGGCCTGGTTGTCTTGATCGTCAGCAAACTGCCTGTACCTGAGCACTTTAATCTCAAGCAACTGGCCCTGGTGCTGGCGGGATTGGTTGTATCAGCCCTGATGTACCTGGTGTTGCCGGTGTTCGGGATCATCCTGGGCGCGATTTCGCTGGCGGGGATCGTCGTTGTGCTTCTGCCGCGTTCATGGAAGGTCAACACGAAGATGGCCCTGCGCAATATAGGACGACAACGCGCACGCACGACGACGACGGTTCTGGCTTTGTTCATCGGCGTCTTCACAGTCGGATTGGTGCTGGCGCTTGGGCAAGACCTGCAGGTGGAAATTAACAACGCATTTGCGCAAAACCTGACCTACAATGTGATCACGGTCACATCGGGAGGTGACACAACAACGCTGCAGTCGAAACTTGGAACGGTTCCCGGCCTTGCAAAGACTCGTACAGACCTGTTCACGCAGATGGTGCCGGTTGCCATCGATGGACAGCCATTGCAACAGGCATTGCCGGCAGGCCATGATCGCCAGGAAGCGATCGCTTTCCTGAGTTCAATGGAGGGGTACAACCTGGCACAGAATGTCCCCACATCGACGATTTCTCTAGGGCGTGGCTTGAATGCCGGTGACGCGGGAACGAATAACATTGTGATTAGCGACCTGCTGACCAGTTCTGGCCCGTTCCAGATGCATCTGAAGCCCGGCGATACGATCACTTTTGCCAGCGTGGATGGAAAGACGATGCAGACCGAAACAGTGGTCGGCGCTTATGCACGCACTTCCGCTGGCGACCATCTTGGGAATGTGCTGGCCTCCACAAATACCGTGAATGCGCTCAGCCAGGCAAAGGCCAGCGTTAGTACCGTGACGTACATGAAGGTTGACTCCGCGCAGGTAAGTAACGCGCTGAACGCCATCGGGAAAATTGTTCCGAATGCGACGGTGCAAAACCTGGCCGACATCGGGGTCTACATTGAGTCGATGCTCAATAACATCCTGGAGATGCTGGTAGCGATTGCCTCGCTCTCTGTGATTGCCGGTGTGATTATCGTCGCCAACGCCGTCGCCCTGGCGATGCTGGAGCGCAGGCGCGAACTGGGCATCCTCAAGTCGGTCGGCTATACCAGTGGCAGCGTGCTAAGCGAGGTAATGATTGAGAATGGTATTGTAGGCGCGGTTGGCGCGATCACGGCCATGTTGCTGGCGGCAGGCGCAATCACACTGCTCGGAAGCCTGTTCTTCGGCATCGCTTTCAGCGTCTCGACTCTGGTCGTGCTTAGCCTGGTAGGTGGTTCGGCGGCGGTTGCGATGGGTACAGCGGCGCTGGTCGCCTGGGGTTCGGTGCGCGTCCGCCCGCTAGAGGTGCTGCGGTACGAGTAAAAACAAAACATGGATTGCATCTGGCATGGCACGCCATGCCAGATGCAATCCATGTTATTTGCTTATGATATACTGAGGACACGGTTGTCCTCTGGGAATCGGGAAAAGACTATGGACATGAAACGCTTCACGCGACCATTTCGGCAGCTACGAGGAAAACTGACCCTATCGTATACATTGACTTCAGTGGTGACGTTTCTGCTCATCGAAGTGATAGCTATCACTGCCTTGTTCTTGTTTATCAGTTCGAATATCTCAAACTTCGTCCTGAGCGACCTCAAACAAGAGGCTCCGCAGGCTGCGCCTTACTTTGTACATGGCTCCCCGGACCGCGAGGCGTTGACCAATTGGCTGCAAGTCGTAAATAGTACTGTACTCAATCAAGGGCTTTTCAATTTTTCTCGTCCAGTTTTTTTTACAGTGGTAGATCCGCAGGGCCAGACGATTGCCTCAATTGGCACGCATCCCGTACCTTCGAATAGCCCGATCCAGGAGCAACTGGCTCCACAAGATCGCGCAAATCTGCAAACGGTGCTGCATGATCTGAAAGGCGCAGCCGGCACGGTCAGCCAGGGAACAGATGGAACACTGGTGGCGATGACGCCCATTGTGGGGAACGGGGGTAAGATACAGGGTGCGCTCGTCATGAAAATTACCCAACCGGACAGGCTGCTGCTGTTTTCGGACTTTTTACAATTGATTCTCCTCACTGTTACCATCGTGACTGTTATCGCTGCTATTGCAGGCCTGGTCTTTGGCTATCTGACCGCGCGTGCCATCACACGACGGCTGAAAGGTTTATCGGTCGCGGTGGATGAATGGGGAGGCGGGAATTTCTCGGCGCTCGCCAATGATGCTTCAGAAGATGAACTGGGACAGGTGTCGCGTCAACTCAACCGCATGGCCGAGCAGTTACAGAATTTGCTCTCGGCGCGGCAAAAGCTTGCCACGTTAGAGGAACGCAACCGGTTGGCGCGTGATTTGCATGACAGCGTCAAACAGCAGCTTTTCGCCATCTCTATGCAAATAGGGGCGACGAAGGTTTTGCTCAAACGCGATGTGAATGCTGCTGAGGCGCGCCTGAACGAGACGGAGAAGCTGGTACACCAGGCGCAGCAAGAATTGACCTCGCTCATTCGCGAACTGCGTCCCGTCGCGCTGGAGGGCAAGGGCCTGGTTGCCGCGCTGCGCGAACTGGCGGCAGACTGGACGCAGCAGACCAATATCGTTGCTAACTTGCGCCTTGAGGGGATAGAGGGAACGCGGGGGACGCCCACGCTGCCCCTAAGCGTAGAGGAGGCGTTATTCCGGGTAGCGCAGGAGGCGTTGTCAAATGTGTTGCGGCATAGTCACGCTACACTGGTACAGTTGAACCTGGCAATGACCGATGAGATGGTAACGCTGTCGGTGGCCGATAATGGACAGGGTTTTGATACAACGCGACATGGACATCTGGGCGTAGGTTTGCTTTCGATGCAGGAGCGTATGAAGGCGCTCGGGGGAGATGTGCGGGTTGAGAGTACACCTGGAAAGGGAGTGCGTGTAGTGGCCTATTGTAGCCGGTCGGAGGTTGATAAAAGTGATGGTTCAGCTGTGCCAGTCAGCGAGAGGTGTGGAGCGGGGCGAGGTGGGGGCCTTGTGCTTGTCCTCCTCGGTAATCGCATTGATGCCGCCCCTTTTTTCGACCTTTTTTGAGGGTCCTAAAACCCACTCAGGACAGGCACGAGGCCCCCACCGCCCATCCGCACCGCCTCCTGTCCCTACGCGTTTGATGGCGATTGATTAATTTGGAAACATGGAGCCTATATATGACGGACACGATTTCTCTTCTGATTACTGACGACCATGCGCTCGTGCGACAGGGAATACGCGCTTTTTTAGAGCTGCAGCCAGACCTTATTGTGCTGGGCGAGGCAGATTCGG